>CAJXPE010000001.1 GCA_913057965.1 uncultured Marixanthomonas sp.
AGATGTAGAGAGGTCTCGTGGGCTCGGAGATGTGTATAAGAGACAGATATAACATGAGTCCACAATTAGGATTAGATTGTTTGCAAGCCTATATAAAAAACCATTCAGTACGGGATGGGGTGCCCAAAGATTGGGCTTATTACAGAATCGCACAGATTTATAAAAATTTAGGCGATAAAAACGATGCGCTCAACTGGATAAACAAAGCACTTTCCAGTCGTTCCGATTTTGAAGAGGCCGAAGAGGAAAAGGAGCAAATCCTTTCTATGTAGGTTAAATTTTATTTTCATAATTCTGAATTCCCAATTCTAAATTCTTAACCCTATCTTTACAAAAAACTCGATATGCGCGTACATTTTATAGCCATTGGGGGTAGTGCTATGCACAATCTAGCTTTGGCACTCCACGAAAAAGGAGATCACGTAACTGGTAGTGATGATGAGGTTTTCGACCCTTCAAAAAGCAGGTTAGCAGCAAAAGGATTATTACCTCAAGAATTTGGGTGGTTTCCCGAAAAAATTACTTCAGAGCTAGATGCCGTTATTTTAGGGATGCATGCCAAAAAGGACAACCCAGAATTATTAAAAGCCGAAGAGTTAGGACTAAAAATATATTCTTACCCAGAGTTTTTATTCGAACAGTCCAAGCATAAAACCCGAGTAGTAATTGGGGGTTCTCACGGAAAAACAACGATTACTTCTATGATTTTGCACGTCATGCATTATCATAACAAAGAAGTAGATTACATGGTAGGTGCCCAATTGGAAGGGTTTGATACGATGGTTCATCTTACTGAAGAAAATGATTTTATTGTATTAGAAGGAGATGAATATTTATCTTCACCCATCGACCGAAGACCAAAATTTCATTTATACCAGCCAAATATTGCCTTATTAAGTGGAATCGCGTGGGACCACATCAATGTATTTCCAACGTATGAAAACTACGTAGAACAATTTGAAATATTCTTGAAACAAATTACCAATGGTGGAGCGATTATTTACAATGAAGAGGATGCTGAAGTAAAAAAAGTAGTAGAAGCTACCGAAAACCCAATAAAAAAATATCCCTATCAAACCCCAGAATATATGGTAGAGGATGGAGAAACATTATTAGAAACACCCGAAGGCCCCATGCCAATAGAGGTGTTTGGTAAGCATAACTTAAACAACCTTGAAGGTGCTCGGTGGATCTGCCAATTAATGGGTGTAGATGCCGATGGTTTTTATGAAGCCATTGCCACGTTTAAAGGAGCCAGTAAACGATTGGAAAAAATAGCTGAAACTAAAACAGCTGTTGCTTTTAAAGATTATGCGCACTCTCCTAGTAAAGTAAAAGCGACCACGCAGGCGGTAAAAAATCAATATCCAGATAAAAAATTGGTAGCTTGTTTAGAGTTACATACGTATAGTAGCTTGAACCCTGAGTTTTTATCGGAATACAAAGGTTCTTTAGATGCAGCCGATGCAGCCGTGGTATTTTATTCACCCCATGCAGTGATGATTAAACAGCTGGAAGAAATTAAGGCCGAACAGATAGAAGAGGCATTTCAACGGGAGGATTTAATGATTTTTACCAATCCGGCCGATTTTAAAACCTTTTTGTATTCTGAAGATTATGAAAATACTGCTTTGTTGTTGATGAGCAGCGGAAATTACGGCGGGTTGGATTTTGATGCCATAAAAGGGTATTTGAAATAAATTACTTACTATATATAGTTTTAATAAATCCGGAGATAGATGCTTCGGATTTTTTTATAAGTGCCTGCTTGGCATGTTCTTGATCCACCTCACTTTTATCTTGCGACAATTTAAATTTTCCTTCCCAATTTGTGATTTCAATCTCAAAGGTTTGAATATAATTTACAAACTGTTCCATTTTTGGATTGTCTTTGTGCAATATAAACTTGTGGTCTGGTTTTTCTAAAAACTCGGTCATAGTGATCATACTTTGCTTTGCAGCTTCAGGATTGTTTAGCAACTGAACGTTTCCGGTAATGTGGACGATAATATAATTCCAAGTAGGCAATTGGTTTTCTGAAGTATAAACCGAAGGCGAAATATAACAATCAGGGCCTTTAAAAACCACGGTAACCGATGCACCATTCTGTAACGTTTCCAATTGTGGATTGCTTTTATCAATATGTGCAACCAAACGACCCGTTTTATTATTATAGATAAAGGGTATATGTGTTAAGAATGGCTTGTTGTCTTTCACAGAAACTAACATACCAAGTGGATACTGTTTGATTACAGCAATCATTTTATCAATATCGTCAACTTGATGATGTGGGGGTGGGTACATTTTTAAATAATTAAAGTGTAATATTATTTGCTAAAACTACAAGTTTATTCGTTTGTTAAACACCAAACTGTTTTAAATGGTGGTTTAAATGTTTATACTGCATTTTTCCCCATTGTTCATTTGTAAATTTTCCAAAAATGGGATGCGGTGGCAAAGTTACACTTTCGTCTTTTTTATTAAATTCTTCAAGGAGTGAAATCAATTGTATTTTTTCCTTTTCAAAATCTTTGGTGTCGGTTACTATAAATTCTTTTGCAGTGGGCAAATTCTGTTTCCAAGGCTTATCGTTGTACAGCATTCCTTTAAATGATTTCATTAACAACCCCATAAAAAAATTCGGTTTTTTTACGGTGGTTTTTTGAAGCGCAACTTCAAGAGGTTTTTGACAATGATGCATCATTTGTGCCGCATTCATTTTCCCCCATTCAGGCGTTTTGTTTGGATCTACTTGAGCTATTCGTTTTTGAATTTGTGAATATGCTTCAGAAGAAAATAGAGATTTCATACCGTTTCTAGTTGGATTTTGAGACTTGAAATTTTCAGTTTAAAGATACATTATTATCTTTAAAGGTTTAAGCTATCTATTTGAGTAAAAAACCAACATCTTTTTCAATTAAAAATTGGAGTGAAGACGATCGCCCTCGTGAAAAATTACTTCAGAAAGGCAGAACAGCGTTAAGTGATGCGGAACTGATTGCGATTTTAATTAGTAGCGGTAGTCGTGAGGAAAGTGCCGTTTCGTTAAGCCAACGAATTTTAGCTTCAGCAGAAAACAATTTAAACCAATTGGGGAAGCTTACAATAAAGGATTTAATGCAGTTTAAAGGAATTGGCGAAGCAAAAGCAATAACGATTGCAGCAGCTTTAGAGTTGGGTAGAAGGCGAAGAGCAGGGGAAGCATTAAACCGAAAAAAAATAAGCTCTAGCCAATCAGTTTTTGAATTGATGCAACCTATATTGGGCGAGTTGCCACATGAAGAGTTTTGGATTGTTTATTTAAACAACTCTAACAAGGTGTTACAAACGTCACAACTAAGTAAAGGTGGAATTACGGGCACTTTGGTAGATGTACGTCTAGCTTTTAAAAATGCATTACAATTGGGTGCAGTGGCTATAATTTTGGCACATAATCATCCTTCTGGGACATTAAAACCGAGTCAGCCAGATATTAAACTCACACAAAAACTGAAAACAGCAGGGGAAAGTCTGGATATTAAAGTGCTGGACCACCTTATAATAACTGAAAAAGCGTATTTTAGCTTCGCTGACGAATCTATGATGTAACTGTCTATGCTATTAATTTACACTCAAAAACTTACTCCGAGAATAACATATATTTTTAAGCATGTCTGTACCCGTATTTTAGGGATGGATGTGACTTTTACATCGGTTATCGAAGAGTTGATTGCTCATAATGGACCCAAGCTTTCCTACGGAAAACAACCTATGGGAAATGAACTTTTTTTACAAAGCCAGGGTTTACTCACCGAGCAAGGAGTTGAGAGTATTGATATAAGTATAAAACCTTGGGAAGAAACTATTGGTTTTTTTCCGGTTTCAGAAAAAAGTGCGCTTCCATTCGATATATTTTCGGCAGGGTTTTATTTGTTGAGTCGATATGAAGAGTACTTACCCCATGTAAAAGATGAAAGAGGACGTTATCCGGTTTCTGAAAGTTTAGGGTACAAAGAAAAGTTTTTGCAACAACCGGTAGTTGATATCTGGGCCTATAAATTTAAAGAAATAGTACAGCGACAATTTCCAGATATTACTTTTCCAGATAAAAAGATGCAGGTGCATCCAGTTATTAAAGCTGTAGAGCCTTTTGCCTATCAACAGAAAGGTTTTTTTAGGTTATTTATTGGATATACGAGTGATTTTTTTAAATTCAAAATACTACAAATAACCCGTCGAACGCAAGTTATTTTGGGGGTTAGAAGAGATCCGCATAATACATTTAAATGGATTATAAACCGAGCAAAGCGAAGTAAAAATAATCTTTCCGTTTTCTTTTTATTGGGGGAAGCTGCAACTTTTAAAGAGAGTTTAAATACCCACCGGCAAAAATTTAAAATGCTTATAAAATATGTAAACGACTATAAGGAAGTAGGGTTGTTGTTTTCATTTAACTCATTAACACAACATACGTTATTGAAGAAAGAAAAAAAGCGGCTTGAAGAAATTATCAACCGAAGTTTGTCAAGCATTATGGGTTCGCATTACTTAGTAAACCTTCCTGACTTTTATAGGGATTTAGTGGAGTTAGAAATTAAGAAAGATTTTACCATGATCTATAAAAACGAAGTTGGTTTCAGGGCAGGCACGTGTACTCCTTTTCTTTTTTACGATTTAGATTACGAAATAAAAACACCATTGATTATCCACCCATTGGCAATGGCTTCCACCGCTTTTGCCGATAAAAGTGAAATGGAAATTAAAAAAGCCATCGAAGCTGTTATGTATTCTGTGCATAAAGTAAATGGTACATTTTCAATGATTTTTAGTAACACAGACTTTTCTCCGGAAAAAAATAAATTTTGGAAAAAAATCTTCTCAGAAAAAATGTTTCAGAATGACTAAACTTACCGATGTCTTTTTCGATTTAGACCACACCCTTTGGGATTTTGATAAAAACTCCTCTCTTGCTTTTAAACGGGTGTTTAAAAATCATAAAATAGCAATTGATGTTGCACTTTTTTTGAAAGAATATGAACCCATCAATTTCGAATATTGGAAACTTTTTAGAGAAGATAAAGTAACCAAGCAACAATTGCGAAGAGGTAGGTTAATTGATGCGTTTAAGGCTTTTAATATAACTTACCCTGTTCTTGAAATTGATGCTTTGGCAAAATCCTATATCGATGAATTACCCGTTGACAACCACTTGTTTGATGGTGCGACAGATGTATTAGAGTATTTGTCAAAAAAATACTCCCTTCATATAATAACCAATGGGTTTCATGAAGTACAGCACCTCAAGTTAAAAAAGAGTGGGATTTATAATTACTTTAAAACCGTTACTACTTCTGAGGAAGTAGGGGTGAAGAAACCCAATCCTGTTATTTTTAAAAAAGCATTACAAAAAGCATCGGCAAGTCCTGAAAGTAGTCTTATGATTGGCGATTCATTTGAAGCTGATATACTAGGGGCAAAGGCAATAAAAATGCAAACCTTGTATTATAATTATAGAAAGACGAAACCTGTTGACAATCAACTTTTTGTTGACAATCTTTTTGAAATTAAAAAGCTTATTTAGTGAAATATTTGATTTTTAAGTCCGTTATTACTAAAACACCCCAAAAATGAAAACAAACCTATCAGTGCCATTATTGGTGATTTTGGTGTCTATACTTTTAACCGCTTGTGTAAAAGATACTGATTTTGATGAAGCAGATAATATTGCACTTACGCCAGTAGTTGAATTAGACTTAATCTACTTTATCCTTACAGCAAATGATTTTTTCGACGCTGACACTTCAAACCCCAGATTGACGGTAAGTGATACAACTGAACTTCCTTTTTTAGAAGAAAGTTTCGCTCAAGAGAATTTAAAAAGAGCAGACTTTTTTTTCAAATTTACAAATAGTATTCCTAGAAATTTTGATATTAATTTTCAATTTTTAAATCCTGATAATACAGAAACCTACAGTACACAGACAAGCGTAAGTCAAGGGACACCACAGAATCCAGTGCCTACAGATTTTTCAGAAATTGTAGAAGGAGAAGACCTTACTGAATTAACAAAAGCATCAAAAGTAGTGGTTACGGTAACGATCGAGTCCTCTAATGAAAACTTGGAAGGAGAACTAAACTTAAAATCTAAAACCACTTATTACTTAGAGCTATAATATGAAAAATATTTTATTGTGTTTTATTGCTCTTTGGGTAGGCGATTTATTTTCACAAAATAAAGAAGTCCTGTATGGTTTAGAAGAAGTGCCTCAAAATCTATTACTGAACCCTGGGAGCAAAGTGCCACAGAAGTTTCATTTCGGAATTCCGTTTTTATCTCAAATTCATATAAATGGTGGGGCATCGGGTGTTTCGGTATATGATATATTTCAGGAATCCAGTACCGATATTAATAGTCGTATACGTGACAAGATTTTTGAAATGGATGCTAAGGATTTTTTCACCATTAACGAGCAACTTCATATTATAGATTTTGGGTGGCTTGCTAAAAATGAAATATACTTTTCGGGAGGGATATATCAAGAGCTTGATTTTATTAGCTATTTCCCTAAAGATTTAGCAATTCTCGCTTGGGAGGGAAACCAGCAGTATTTAGGGTATGATTTTGATTTGGGTGAAGTAAGCACCACAGGTGAACTGTTAACCGTGTTTCATTTTGGTGCAAATAAAAAACTAAATGAGAACCTTACGGTTGGAGTACGAGGTAAGATTTACTCTAGTGCATTGCAATTTCAAAGTAAAAACAACACGGGAACCTTTACAACGCGTGAGACTACAGACGGAATTAATATCTATGAACACGAATTACGAGATATTGATGTTTCGGTACAAACATCTGGGTATACTTCTTTACGAGATGCCGATGGAAGCTCTGAAGTAATAAGTGAAATAGTGGGTCGTTCGCTTTTTGGAGGAAATTTAGGAATAGGAATCGACCTTGGAGCTACCTATGATATTGGAAGAAACTGGACTGTTAGTGGAAGTTTACTTGATTTAGGGGCTGTTTTTCATACCAACGCTGTCGAAAATTATGAGTCTAAAGGAAACTACACAGTCAATGGTATTGAACTGATTTTTCCTCCAATAGAAGGTGGAGAACCAACGATACCATACTTTTCTAATATAGAAGACGAATTTGAAAGAGAAGTTGGTATTGACACGCTTAATACGAGTTATACGCAGTTGCGTCCCTTAAAAGTTAATGGAGCTATAAAATATCGTTTTGGTAGAAGGGTAGGAGCCGGTGACGATTGTGACTGTTATAATATGGGTGGAGCTATAGAGACCAATCAATCTGTTGGAGTGCAGGTGTTCAGTGTTTTTAGGCCAAAGGGACCACAATTGGCCGGAACCTTATTTTATTACCGCCGTTTGTGGCAATTTCTATCAACAAAAGCAACTTATACAATTGATCCTTATTCTAAATCAAATGTAGGATTAGGGCTCGTTGCCGATATTGGTAAATTTAATTTCTATATAGCCGCTAACAACCTCTTACGGTATGGAAATATCGCTAAGGCGAAAAGCGTATCTTTACAACTCGGCTTCAACATAAAAATTAACGAACAATGATAAAATATCTTATTCTACCTTTTTTCTTTTTGCTTTGTATACCTTCAGTTGCACAAAAAACGATAAGTGATTATAGCTATGTAATAGTTCCGGATCAGTTTGAATTTTTAGAAGGAAAAGATAAATATCAACTCAATTCACTTACCAAATATTTATTTAATAAGTACGGATTTAACGCTTACTTAAGTTCGGAAACTTTAAATGCCAAACGGTGTGATGGTCTGTATGCTGATTTAAAAGAGAGCAATTCTTTTTTAAGAACCAAGTTGATGGTACTGCTTAAAGACTGTAATGGAAATATTGTGTTTACAGGCAAAGCGGGAGAAAGTAAGTATAAAGATTATAGAAAAGCCTATCAAGATGCCACAAGAAAAGCGTTTGCAGATGTTCGTTTATTAGGGGTTAATCAAAAAGAGGTTGTGTTAAAAGAAAAACAATCCCTTGCAGAAACGAATATAGCTGAAACCTCTAACACGCAAAAAGAAGTAGTTAATACCAACACGGCTGTTAAAGAAGAAGGTAGTACTAAAACTGAAAGAAAATCAATTAAAAACGTTGCTGTAAGCAATCTGCCAAAAGCGAAGTTTTTAAATTATTCTAAAAATGAAGCTTCTTTTTTACTCCGTAAGACCGATAAAGGATATTCTTTATATGAAGAATCTACTGAAGCAGAAAACGGATTGGCTTTAATGGGCACTATAGTAGTAGCCAATTCCGAAGTGAAATTTAATAGCACCAAAGGCGAAGTATATGATGTCTATTTTGACGAAAACCAAAATTTATCCCTTTTTAAGGGAGAAACAGTGGAGTTGTATAAACTAATGCGTTAAAATTTGTACTTATCTTTCCAGAGACTTTTTAGGTAGTTTTTCAAATTGTTTTCACGAGAATTATTCCCGGGCTTGTATAGGGTTGTTCCTTTAATTTCTTCAGGAAGAAATTCGTGTGGTGTAAAATTACCTTCATAGCTATGAGCGTACTGATAATCTTTACCGTAGCCTAATTCTTTCATCAGTTTTGTTGGAGCGTTCCTAATAGATAACGGTATAGATAGATCTCCTGTTTGTTTAACCAACTGCTGGGCTTTGTTAATAGCTTCATAAGATGCGTTACTTTTAGCCGAAGTAGCTAAATAAATGGTACACTGGCTTAAAATAATACGTGCCTCTGGGTATCCTATGGTATTTACTGCTTGAAAAGTATTATTAGCCATAACTAAGGCGGTTGGATTGGCTAGACCAATATCTTCAGAAGCTAAAATCACCAGTCGTCTGGCAATAAACTTGATGTCTTCACCGCCTTCGATCATCCGCGCTAGATAATAAACCGCTGCATTAGGATCACTTCCTCGAATAGATTTGATAAAAGCTGAAATAATATCGTAATGCTGTTCGCCAGTCTTATCATATAAAACAGTGCTTTTCTGAACTTTTTGTTGAACCATTTTATTGGTAAGCGTTATTTCGTCTGTGTTTTCAGAAAGAACAACAAGTTCAAGCATATTAAGAAGTTTACGGCCATCACCTCCCGAAAGTCTTAAAAGAGCTTCTGTTTCTTTTAATTCTATCTTTTTTTGTTGTAAAACTTCATCCTTTTCAATAGCACGTTTTAAGAGGGCTTCTAAATCTTCTTTGCTAAAAGGCTTTAAAATATACACTTGACAGCGTGACAATAGGGCAGGGATGACTTCAAAACTTGGGTTTTCGGTCGTAGCTCCAATTAAAGTAACCCAGCCTTTTTCAACGGCACCCAATAAGGAGTCTTGCTGTGATTTACTAAATCTATGAATTTCATCTATAAAAAGAATTGGATTTTTGGCGGTAAACAAACCGTCACTCTTTTTTGCTTTATTAATTACTTCCCGAACAGCTGCAACACCACTGTCAACAGCACTGAGTGTGTAAAAAGGCCTGTTAGATTGATTGGCTATAATTGAAGCTAGTGTTGTTTTTCCAATTCCAGGAGGTCCCCAAAGTATTAAAGAAGATAAAACCCCAGAGGATAATTGCGTGGTTAAGGCACCATTTGGTCCTACCAAATGTTGCTGGCTTATATAATCTTGAAGCGTTTTAGGGCGAATTCGTTCAGCTAGGGGTGTATTCATATCTGCAAAATTACAATTTTATATATCGCATCGCACTGACAAATTATCATTAATTTAGCCTTAGGATTACTTTTTGTTATGTATAAATTATGTCTAAAAAAAGCGGCCTTTCATTTTATCCAGGAGTGATTTATGCACCCTTACTTTTTGTATTTAGTCTTTGGGTAGTTTATTGGGCAGAAATACGTTTTGGATGGCGTTTTACAACTTACGGAATTTACCCACAGAAGGTAGAAGGTTTACGAGGAGTGCTTTTTGGGCCTTTTATACATAGTGGTTTACAACATCTTTTTAATAATTCTATTCCTCTTTTTGTACTGAGCGCAGCACTTTTTTATTTCTACAGAGATATAAAATGGAAGGTGTTACTGGGCGGTTTACTATTAACAGGTATAATAACTTGGGCCATTGGAAGACCTTCCTATCATATTGGAGCGAGTGGCATTGTATATTTACTCGCTTCTTTTTTATTTTTTAAAGGTATTTTTTCTAAACAATACCAATTAACCGCCCTGTCGTTAGTGGTTGTTTTCCTTTATGGAAGTTTATTGTGGTATGTATTTCCTATTGATGAAAAAATTTCGTGGGAGGGACATTTATCTGGCTTTTTAGTGGGGTTGGTCTTTGCAATCTTTTTTAAAGAAAACCATATTCCTGAAAAAAAATACGAATGGCAACGGGAAGACTATAATCCTGAAGATGACGAATTTCTGAAGCATTTTGATGAAGATGGAAATTTTATTGAAACAAGAAATGAAATTGAAGCTGAAATCGAAATTGAAACGGAAGCTGAAGCTGAGCTGGACCCTGAAACTGAAGCCGAAATTGAAAAAAAATTAACTAAAATAAACTACTATTTTAGAGAAAACAGAAACGACGATACTAGCAACTAAAGAGTGTTTGTGAACTGCGTTTTTTTAGGTGTATAGGTCACAACTATCGTTTGTACTAAAATATTGTTTTATACAATCATTCATTACTAGTACCGCGCATTACCCTCTTCTAGATTATGTTTATGACGCATTTTACCGGTTATTAGAAAAAACTATAGTGTTTATTAGCCCACAATGGTTTAATTAGTTCGTTGGCGCACCACTTCATATAAAAATGCACCACACGCAACCGAAACATTTAAGGAGTTAATTTCACCAAGCAACGGCAATGCTGCTTGATCATCCACTAATTTAAGGACGGAATGCGAAATACCTTTCCCTTCAGACCCCATTATGATTGCTACGGGCTCATTAAAAGAAGCACTATAGATGGTTTTATCGGCTTTTTCAGTGGCAGCTACTGTTTTTATTCCAGACCCTTGAAGATAAAAAATAGCATCTTTTATATGATCTACCTTACAAATGGGCATCTTAAAAATGGCGCCAGCAGAAGTTTTTACGGTATCACCAGAGACAGGAGCACCTCCTTTTTTCTGAATAATAATAGCATCTACACCCGTGCACTCGGCAGTACGAATGATAGCACCAAAATTACGGACATCGCTTATTTGATCGAGTACTAAAAATAAAGGTGCTTTTTGCTTTTCTAATGCTGTTTCTACAACGGCTTCAAGACTCACAAATGAAATAGGGGAGGTTATCGCCACTACACCCTGGTGATTTCCATTTGTTAATCTGTTTAGTTTTTCTACAGGAACATGATTTACTGTAACATGTTTATTTTCAAGCGCTGAAATTATAGTTGCTAGCTTGTCATTTTCAGAATCTTTCTGAATATAGACCTTATCAATTTCGGTGTCAGATTTTATAGCTTCTAATACCGGATATATACCAAATATGTTATCTTTTTTGCTCATAGCTACAAAAGTAAATATCGCTGCTTTAAAACTAGGTTTAAAACAGCGATATTATTTAAAAATAATTGATTAATTATTGATCTAAAGGCCATTCATAAAAATAGGCATGCCTTTCAAAAACTAAAAAATCTTCAAAATTATCCGGGTTTTCTACAATGTGATTATCTCCATCAATGCTTCTTCCACCAAAATAGACGCTTCCAGTTTGTACGTCTGAAACAGGAACATTTAAAGCTGCGGCAATATCATTTTTTGTAAATACAAGCTCTGTAGGAAATTCTGTTATTGTAGTTAAAACAACTCCGTCTTTTGGAGGGCTCACGCTATCATCAAAGCCTACAATAATATCGTGGGAAACGATATTAGGATCTTGAGAATCATATGCTATTCTCACTTGGTTTCCATTATTTTCTGCTGTTAATTCAAAACTCCAAAAATTATTTCCGTTTATACTGTCTAAATCCTCATTCCTATCTTGAATGGATACATACGGATAATTGTTTGAATCGTTAAATATCTCTTGCCCTAAATAACCCTCATCATCTCCACAACTCTGGAGGGATAGTGCTACAAAAGCAATTGCAACTATTTGTACTATGTATTTTTTCATATTATATGTATTAAAAGTCTAAGTTAAAATTAGTCCCTTCAGCCCACCATACTTTTTCAGCAACGGTAGCACGTTGTACAGCATCTGGGTTGTTATTAAAGTTAACATAGTTTGAAGGATATAACATACTATTTGTAAATGTCCCAGGGTTACTTGAAATAGATGGTGCCAAGTCTGCTGGGAAACCGGTGCGTCTAAAATTATTGTAGATTTCTACACCATTTCCCCATAAGGATTTATAATATTCTGTAATAATAACATTTAATTTATTCCCAGTGCTTGTTGCGGTATCATACCGCTGTAACGCTGCATTTATGTAAGCTTGAATATCTGCAGAGGATGGTTCTTCAGCATCTGATGGGATAGAAGAAGACTGAAAATTAGTTACTTTATCCATAGACGCTTGAATGCCATTTTCGAGTGCTACTCTTGCCGCGGCTGCATTCCCATTAACTGTAAGCTGTGCTTCGGCTACTAAAAATTGTGTAAATGAATTGGTCATTATGATGGATGCTCCTGCTCCCATTGCTCCATCACTAGCACTGGTTGGACCAGTAGAGCCATCATTGTACATTCCTCCTACAGGGTAAAGACCGTGTACGGTAATCTGATTAAAATCTGAAGCTACCGGTGGACCACTATCTCCGTGTTCACGCCCGAATATTTCTCCGTTTTGTAAATAAAAATAATAGTTAAAGCGTGGATCATCTTGCATTCTTCTAATCCAAGGAGCAGACATATAAATACCAGCCGTGCCATCATATTGAAATCCAAAGGTGGGATGTCTACTGTCGTTCGGTTCAGGTGATGCTGAATAGTTAAATTGAAAATCTCCAGAATTTGAAGATATATAGCTACCTGCATTAATTAGTGCATTAATCTTAGCAGATGCATTTCCATCGTTTAGTCTTCCCGTTACAGCTATTTTTAACAGTAATGAATTTGCTAAACTCCTCCAATCATCCATATCACCACCATAATAAAGATCGTTAGGGAGTGGTACACTTCCTCCTTGGTCTATTAACGAGATAGAATTTTGTAAAAGATCTTCTGCCATTGTATAAATTACACGGTCATCATCTCTAGCCGGGTTGAAATTGCCGCTACCTTGAAGTGCCTCGGTATATGGTATATCACCAAAAGTATCTGCTAGTGTTACTATTATATAGGCTTCCATAATTTGTACAGCAGCAACAATATTATTTCCGTTAGCATCTCCTTCAATTGATAATGCTTGATCTTTTGTTGCAACAGCATCTATTAAAAAATCAGAATATGCTGAAGTCCATACCGCGTCAAAATCACCAGCTTGGTATTGGCTGGCATAAACAGGCGATGTACCCATTTGTTCTTGTCTGGTTACTTGTGCTCCAAAAAACTGTACGGTTTCAAAAAAGTCTGCTAATTCTATCTGGTTCGCATTAAAAAGAAATTCAATAGAAGCTTCTTCGGGACCTAGATTACTTGGATCGTCAATCAATTCAGTATCTAATGTTTCACAAGATAGAAGCATTAACATCATGAATGATAATAAATAGTGAACCGGTTTTATATATATGTTTTTCATGTTTCTATTTTTTTATTTTAAAATGAGGCTTTTACACTAAAACCATAACGTCTTGAGGTTGGGCTTATCCCATCTTCAATACCAGCACCATTGCTGTTTACATCGGTTGCAATTGCGTTGGTGTCTAAGTTGATACCATCTGGTACATTTATAGCATTATAGTATAAATTTTCTCCCGTTAATGTGATGGACAGTGAACCAAATGGAGTTTTTTCTAATGATTTAGGTGTAAAGGAATAGCTTAATGCAAGTTCCTGTAAGCGAATAGTAGTACCATCAAATATTCCTATTTCGTCCCCTCCATTGTTATAGATGTTAAAGTAAGCATCTCCAGAGCTAATAACTACATCATTTGTTTCGCCAGTATCTTGTAAAACACCAGGTAGTACAAATCCAACATTGTTTATGCCGTCTGTGTCAGAAGTTAAACCTCTTCCTAATAAATCTCTTGTTGTTCCTGAGTAAATATCTCCCCCTTTGCGATATTGAATGTTTCCTGTAAGAGAAAAGTTCTTATACCGTAAAGCAGTAAACATAGATGCAATCCAATCTGGATTTGGATCACCTATTATTTCAATATCTTCAGCAATTATATAATCTCTACCATCTAAAAGATATTCTCCATCATCATTTGTGGCAATAACACTACCTAAAATTACATTGACAGGTTCCCCTTTTACAAGGTAATTTCCTACGGTTCCGGTTGGGGTACCTATTACAGCTACTGCAAATCTATCTTCTTCTAATTCTGTTACTTCAGATTCGTTAGCTGTAAAATTACCACCAATATCGAATGAAAAGTCATCACTTTGTAATAGGGTAATGTTCATTTCCACTTCAACCCCGTTTACCTCAAACTCATTAACATTTTGAGGTGAATCTGTAAATCCTGTAGAAGGATCTAATTGCCTAGAAAATATTAAATCACTGGTAACACGTTTAAAATAACTAGCATCTAATGAGATTCTGTTTTTCCAGAATTTCGATTCTATACCAAATTCATATTCTTCAATTAATGCAGGTTTAATAGCTCTATTGGCTAATATATCATCAGTTGTATTTACTGTTATAGTTTCGCCATTTGCATTCACAAAAGCATTATCTGTTGTTACTGTTTGAAATGTAGGATAGGGGTTAAACAATCCAAAAAGACTGCTTCCAGGAACATTAAAGTCTGCTGAACTACCGTAATTAGCACGAATTTTAAAGTAATTTAAAGCATCACCTTTAAGTCCTTCAATTACTTCAGTAGGAATAACAGAAATCCCTACACCTGGATAAAATTGAGAATTGTCAATAAAGCTAGAGGTCCAGTCGTTCCTTGCACTACCAGATAAATACAGCCATTTGTTATAATCTAAAGTTACTTGACCAAGAATACCAGGTCTGTTTTGAACATACCTGCCAGAAGCTGCATCTCTTTCGCTAAAAAATTGATGCTCTAAGTTGTTGTAAACCGTTTGGTTGCTACTTTGTGTAATCTCGTAATATTCTTGGGTTCTTGTAATATCTGCCCCAACGTTTGCAGATAAGCCGAATTTTTCATCTACAAAGCGTTTATCAATATTCAGTAAAAAAGAATGATTGGTTAATTGTTGTCTTCGGGTGTTAGTGGTTAACTGTCCTAGATCACCTCCTACATTTCCTTTGTTTTCATAAACCCTTCTTTGTTCTACAGCGATATCAAGTCCGTAACGGTATGAAGCTGATAACCAATCGGTAAGTGGGTATGAAGCGCTAATTTGCCCATATACTCTTGTAACATCTTCTTCAACACCAGTGTTTTTCACTACCCAATACGGGTTTGAAACAGTGTTTTGAAATGAAATTTCTTGCCCTGAAACAGGGTCTTCAAAAGGGAATCCAGCTAAATCGATACTTCTTGGTAATTGATTTAGTGCGTCAAAAATATCACCTGTAAACGGTGATGTAAAGTCAGTACCAGAATAATTTAAGGTTGATGAAACGGTTAACTTGTTTGTAAGTTTAGCATTACCTCCTAATGAAATGGTATGTCTTCTTAGTTTATTACCTGGTAAAAACCCTTCATCTTCTAAATTACCAATGAAAAGGTTATAAGAAGCTTTTTCGTTTCCGCCATTAATATTTGCGTTTAGGTTTGAAACAACACCGGTCCTAAAAAAGTTTTCTTGAGATTTATAATTTTTATAATCTACTTTACTTCCTACTTGTTCAGGAAAAGCATTTTGAAAAACTGTACTGTTTAATCCGTAGGGATGTGGAACTTGACCATTTGGGTCAACGTTTCCATAATCAGTTCGACCAAATGTAGCTCCCCAGTTTCCAAAGAAATTATAAAAAGCATCATAATATCCTTGTCCTCTTTGGTCTGTATAATCAGGAAGAGAGGCTATTTCGTTTACAAACGTGGAAGCTGTTACACTAACTTCGGTTTTTCTTTTTACAAAGTCAGCAGTTTGTCCAGCTTTGGTTGTTATTACAATAACACCGTTTTTACCATCTGCTCCATATAAAGCAGTAGCACTTAACCCTTTTAATACATTTACACTAGAAATATTATTTGGATCTAAATCTAATGAACGGCTAGTTCCTGAAAATCCAGTACCGTTGGTGTTTGAGTTAAATCGAACGCCGTCTACCACATATAGCGGTTGATTATTCCCTGTAGAAGTTAAACCGCGAATAGTAACACTGGAACCAGTTCCTGAAAGACCACTTGCATTTATGATATTTACGCCCGCTGCTTTTCCACGAAGTATTTTTGTGATATCTCCTGTAGCTCTTTGCTCGATATCTTCAGATTTTAGTGCTGTCACGGCATATCCTAATGCCTTTTTCTCTTTTTTTATCCCCAAAGCGGTAACGACAACTTCATCAAGTGCTGCAGCATCTTCTTCCAAAGTTATATTTAACGTGTTTGTGGATGCTTGAACGGGAATTTCTTGTGTTTTAAAACCTACAAAACTAAACACAAGTGTTTGACCTACACTTGCGTCTATTGTGTATTTTCCATCGAAATCGGACTGGGTCCCTTTTGTTGTGTTTTGTACTAATATATTTACACCTGGTAGAGGAAGTCCATTATTGTCTATTACAGTTCCAGAAATACTCTTTTCCTGCGCTAAAACAATTTGCGAGACCAATAGTAAAAAAACACCAAAAATCCTGAGTAGTTTTGTTTTCATAAAATGCCTTTAATTTGTTAAATATATTATAAAAGTTATAATAAAAAGTTAATATACAAATAAAATAATTTTTTTTTAATAAAACGAGATACAATTTTTGTAATAGGCGGTGTTGCTCTCTACAATTGTTCGTTGTTCATTTTAGAGGTAAATTTTTGGCATAAAAAAAGGCTGCTTTTTAAAGCAGCCTTTTTTATAAATATTTATTAAATACTAATATTAGTATCCAGGGTTTTGTTGAATAACACTATTGGCATCCAATTCAACCAATGGAATTGGTATACTAAATAAATTGCTTGTTACAGCTGGAGGGTTACATGAACTGTTGATATCACAATCGTTAGGATCACGGTCGATTCCTCTTCCACCTCTTTGACCTAGACGTTTTAAATCTTTATATCTATGACCTTCATAAACCAATTCAATTCTTCTTTCGTCTAATATGTCACCAAAAGCTTGTTGTTGGTTTGCGTAGCTAGGCAATGGTTGAGAGCTTCCAAAACGTGCATCTCTTAATTGCTTAATTAATCCGGCTGCACCATTTAAGTTACCAGCATCTGCCAAGGCTTCGGCTTTAATAAGAAGCATTTCTGAAGATCTGAATACTTTCAGGTCATTCATTAAAGGCTGTCCGTCCTTACCTGGGTACTTTTGTATAACCAATATATCTAATTCATCATTATTATTTTGCATGTAGTTAGGGTCAATAACCGAACCTGGAGCTACGTTTACATCATAACGAATATCAGCAGGGTCTAATTCATTAAATACTGCACGGCCCATTTCAAAATAAGGACTTCCATTTATCGTAGCATTAACGAAAGCGAAATTGGCTCCAGCCCAGCCACCAGCAAAGGCACTACCTGTAGCTCCTTGTCCATCATATGGATCACCGATTTGTCTTGATAACTTAAAGATAATTTCTGTGTTGTCTTCATCAAGAAACATGTCTTGGTACTGGGTTCTGTTTGCAATAGGGTATCTGTTCAATAGTTGAGTTGCAAACGTATTAGCAGCAGGGTAATTTCCTCTATATGCAGCCATTCTAGCTCTTATAGCCGTTACAAAATCTTTACTTGCAAAGATTGGATTAGATTGTTGCGATAACAAATTGTTAGCTAGATCTAAATCACTATTTATTAAGCCGTAAATTTCAGCATTGGTGTTTCTAGGTAACTCATCAACAACACTCGGTACATAATCCAATAGAATAGTAGCTAATGCACTGTCGTTTTCATAATTAGTGGATAAGTATGATAAAAGTTGAAAATGTTCAAAAGCTCTTAATGCATACAGCTCTCCTAATATTTCATTATAACGAGCTCCTTCCCCTTCTGCTGGAGAAATACTTTCAGCAGCAGCCAAAACTCTGTTTATTGAGTTTATTGCAGCTAAGTTTCTTGTCCACCATACTGTTGGAAAGTCACTACCTGGGTTTAATACATAACGATAGGTTCCATCAGAGACACCTTGTCCTCCATTACCTGTACCTATTGCAACTTCATCAGTAAAGACAGCATTAAACTGTATTTCAGGCGTTACATCAATGTTATTGTAAGCTCCTAATAAACCGAGTTCAAGGTCGGCTACTGTACTAAAAGCTTGGTCAGCTCCCAGTATTCCTGGTTGCTCAATCTCTATAGCATCATTACAACTACCGAGGGCAGCCGCAATAAATGCTAAAAGGAATATATTTTTTAATGTTTTCATTTTTCTTGAATTAAATTATTTTACTTTTTCTTATTTTTTTAGAATTGTAGTTCAGCACCTACAGAAATTGTACGTGGTGTTGGATAAATTCTAGAGGTATTGTCTTGTGCTTCTGCATCAAAACCTCTCCATTCACTTGCGGTAAACAAGTTTTCGCCATTAGCATATATTTTAACATTACTAAAAAACGTTTGTTCTAAATACTTTGCTGGTACAGAATAACCAATCTGTGCAAAACGTAATCTTAGGTAGTCAGCACTCGTTAAATATCGGTCTGAATCTCCAGAAAGTGATCTGTTGTCAGCATCTAATCTTGGAATGTCTGTATCTGTGTTATTTGGAGTCCAAGCTCTAAATAAGTCTTCAGACAAGTTAAAGTTACCTAAGTTATCTGGATCTTGGAAACCAGACAAATCGCCATCAAATCTATCAACACCAATTACATAGTTAAATTGTGTTGAAAGGAAGAAACCTTTATAAGATGCATTGAATCCAAAACTACCTTCATAGTCAGGAATGATATTCTTATCTGTCCAAACTCTGTCAGTATCCACATTTGGTTCTTCAGTTTCATTGCCATCGGCATCTAAAAATAATAAATTACCGTTTTCAGGATTTACTCCAGCATAACGAACTTCAAAGTACTCAAATAGTTTACCTCCAACTCGTCCTGTACCAATAACTTCATCAGTTCCATCACCAAGGCTAACAATCTCATTCTTGTTGTAGTTTCCAACAAAAGTAAGGTCTAAGTTAAATCCATTGTTTTTTAAAGAACGAACCAAAGTATATGCAAGGTTAACATCAACACCTGTATTTTTCAATTCTCCAGAATTTACATTTAATAAGGTTGTAGCATTAACAGCAGAAATTGGTTGTTCAATATATAAGTCAGTTGTAGTTTTTTCATAAACATCAAAAGAACCACGTAACCTTTTGTTAAACACTTCAAAATCTATACCAATGTTAGCTGTACTAACAGTTTCCCATTTAAGGTCATCATTTCCTATTACAGATAAACTTAATGAGTTTGCACCTTGATATCCAGGGTTTGTTGCAAATAGAGAGTTTGTTAAAGTAAGACCTCCGAAGACACCTCCACCTGTAACGTCTTGGTTACCGTTGGTTCCGTAAGAAGCTCTTAATTTTAAGAGATCAAAAGGTGAGTCTTCCATAAATGATTCATTTCCAATGTTCCATCGACCAGAAACAGAATAGAAAGTGGCCCATTTGTTACTTTGAGAGAATCGAGATGATGCATCACGACGGATAGTACCTGTGATACCGTATTTTGAATCGAAGTCATAATCTGCACGTCCAAAATAAGAAAATAAACCAGATTCTAAAATATTGGCATTTGCTGTGTCCACAAAGAAATCGTTATCTGCGTTGTCTGCAATAAAACCACTACCGTCACCTGATGAAAAAGTTAATGGATCAAGTCCTTCTTCAAAGTAACCAAAGTTTTTAAAGTGTGCTTTAAAGTACTCAGTAAAGACACCAACGTTAACTGTGTGCTTTCCAAATTCTTTATTCCAGTTTAAAGATGTTAACTGGTTAAAAGTAAATCTTCTATTGTAGTTTTCTTGTTGAAAACCAGGAGTGTTATTACCTGTTTGAGCAAATAATAATGAGTTAAACGCCTTAGGTCCTTCAGAACGTAGAGCGTGTTCTTCTCCAAGATCCATACTTAATATAGCACTGGCTGTTATGTCGTCTGTAATATCATAACTTGTATCAAAACTACCTATAATTTTAAGTTCTTCATCAAATCGGTTGAAATTACGAAGTCTGTCAACAATTAAAAGAGGAGTTACCGTAAAGGTACCGTCAAAATTGTCTAATAAGTCTTGACCACTCACATAATCATCAATGCTTAAGTAAGGAACAGATTGATATGCCCCTAAGATTGGGTTTCTGTTTACCGCACCTGTACCAAGGTTATTTGGCTCATCAGATTTAGAGTAGTTTGTCGATAAGTTCAATCTATAGTTGAATTTATCATTGCTGCTTTTACCAGATAAATTAGCACGTAAGTTAAAACGTTTTAAACTACTACCTCTTAAAAGACCTTCTTGATCGTGAAAACCAAAAGAGATGTAAGTAGAAATATCTTCACCACCTTTAGAGATAGATAAAGTATGATCCTTTGTTAGAGCAGTGTCAAAAAAGTAGTCTTGCCAGTTAAAGTTTCTGTAATTAGCAATTTCGGAATCAGTAAGTGTTGCACCAAAACCAGTTTCATTTGCTTTTTCAAACGCCAATAATTGACGTGCGCTCATTAGGTTATAATCATTTCCTTGTAAAGTACTGGCACCTATTTGACCAGTATATTTCATAACCAATTCTGAACCGAATGTACCGGATTTAGTTTTTATAATGATAACCCCGTTAGCACCTCTGTTACCATAAATAGAAGTTGCACCCGCATCTTTTAATACAGTTACAGAAGCAATTTCATTTGGATTTAAACTACGGAAGTTGTCTTGATCTACAGGAGCTCCATCTATAATAAATAAAGGCTCTGTGTCCCCATTAATAGAGCTGACCCCTCGAATTCTAACAGTAGAGTTAGCACCTGGCTGGCCTGAAGCTGTTGAAATCGATAGACCGGGTACTTGACCAGAAAGTGTTTGTACAACACTTGCATTTGGTCTGTTTTCAATAGATTCAGAACTTACAGAGTAAGATGAAACACTTGATTTTTCAAGAGAACTTGTTTTGTTACCTATTATGACAACCTCTTCAAGTACAGAACCTGCTTTCATTTCTATATCAATGGTATTTGAATTTCCAACCTTAACTTGTTGAGTTTCGTAACCAACATAACTATATGTTAATGTTTGCCCAACAGAAGCTGATATGGAGTAGTTACCATCAAAATCTGATTGTGTACCGGTATTTGTGCCTTTTACAATAATGTTAACGCCAGGCAGGGGCAACCCTGTGTCGTCGGCAATAGTACCTGTAATTGTTTTTTCTTGTGCGAACGAAAGTTGCACTACTAACGCTAGTAAAAGCGTTAAAATTCCACTAAACTTTGTTTTCATTTTATAATTTATTTGAATTAGCCAACGCCAAAAATCATAATAAAAAGTTAATTACACAACTTTTGACCACTAAATTTTAGTTTTTTTTAAACATAAATCAAAGCTATGGTAAGGTTTTCTTAAAATTGTGAAGTTAAACTAATATGTATTTTAGTATTTGAAAAATTAAAATCTTGGTCTTTAGAAATACCATTTGCAATGTTCAGTTTTAAAACTCCAGCTTTTGTTTGTAGCCCTAACCCTACGCCAGCGCTGTAGAGATTTTGTTTTAGGTTTAAAATTTGGTTTTGAAAATAGCCAAAATCTATAATGCTATGTATGTATAGCCCTTGGTTAAATCGATACCGATATTCTGTGTTTAAAGTAGATAGGAGTGAGGCGTCAATACTGTTTTCATTAAAGCCTCTAATGCTGTTAATTCCGCCGAATCTGAACAGTTCATTCGTTATATAGGTCTCGCTAAACAAAATATTAGTGTCGTTTTTAACAAATATGGAGTTGGAGTAATTCAGGTTAAAAATGGTGCTAGCTGTTACTAATAATTTAAATTGGTTTTCGGTTGCGTTCTCCAATTCGCGCTCTCCTGTCTCTGTTTCAATGGTAAGTTCGGTTTTTTTAGGGAAGAGTGTGTCGTCTTGTAGTTTTAAGAAAGAAGCCCCTGCAGTAAAAAATTGCGAGTTAAAATCTTCTACTGTGTTGCCGACCACTACTTCATCAAGAAGGTTGCTCGATTCGTATGCTTTGTATCCTATATATGCGGTAGAAACAGGATTGATCTGGTAGTGTAGCCTTGCTTGTTGTTCTGTAGTGGCAAACGTGCTATCTCTTTTAAAAATCTTTAGTTCTGCGCTTATTCCGAATGGGGTTTTAAATAAATACGGTAGCGTGGCTTTTACTCTGAAGTTTTGCTGATCACTTCCATCGGCTTTATAATTAATGAGTAATTGCTCCCCGTAATTTAAATTGTTATTCAATTCTAAGTTTAAGTATCCGTTAAATTGAAGGCTTTGTGTTTCTTCGTCAGTGGCAAAGCCTAAAATGCCGTCAAAAAGATTGTTATTTTGCTTTTCTATATAGAAGTAAGCGGTTGTTGTTTCCTTCCTGAAAAGTACTTCCGGGGCTTTTGTTGTTCTGGCAAAGCCCAAGTTGTTTATGGCTGTGTTTTGTTCTTTTAGCTTTTCTTGGTTAAAATTTTTGCCTGTTTTTACGCCGGCGTAATATCGTAAATAAGATTTCGGAAATTTTTCATATCCTTTAACTACGAGTGAGTCTAATGTTCTTCTTTTGCCCGATTCAAATGCGAGTCTAGCTGAGATAAAATCTCGTTCCGGTTGTAAGTTTGTTAGGCGTAGAGAAGCAAATGCATTTCCTTTTTCGGTTTTTAGTGCGTTTAATTTTTGAAGGGAAATTTCAGCAGTTTCAAAAGGAAGTATAAAATACGTGTCAGTTACTTCAGGTGCTATTTGCTGTATTTCTTTTTTGGTAAAATATTCAGACTCGTAGTACACCTTAATATAATGATACTTTTTCCCGAAGAAATAATTTGCCAGATAAGTGCTGTCATTTTGCTTTTCGAGTTTTTCGAGTTTGCTTTCAATATACCCTAACTGTTGTAGTTTTTGTGGAAGTAAATCAACTTCATTTTGTAAAGAGTTGTAATCTTTAAAAGTTTTGGTGATTGATAAGCTGTCTTCTAGTCCTTTCGATATAGGTTTTTCTGCAGTAACTTCTAAGTAAATTGACTGTGAAAAAACAGCTGGTGAAAAAAGGGTATATATACTAAGGAGTAAAAATATGTATAGATTGTGCTTCAAAAAAAAAGTATATTGTTTTTGTATTGTAAAGCTAACGTTAGAAGTGGGCTTTTACTATTTATTTTTCAAAATAATAAAAAAGTACTGAAAATTAAGTGGGTAACGTTTGATTAATTCATTTTAATTTTTACCTTTGCACACCCTTTTAAAAAAGGGTATTTTATATTACATAAGTATAATACATATTTTATATGCCAACAATTTCACAATTAGTACGAAAAGGAAGAACCAAAATTACCAAGAAGAGTAAATCGGCTGCTTTGGATTCGTGCCCTCAAAGAAGAGGGGTTTGTACGCGTGTATATACTACTACACCTAAAAAACCAAACTCTGCTATGCGTAAAGTAGCAAGGGTAAGGTTAACTAATGGTAAGGAAGTAAACGCATACATCCCTGGAGAAGGTCACAATCTACAAGAGCACTCGATAGTATTGGTTAGAGGTGGAAGGGTAAAAGATTTACCGGGAGTTAGATATCACATTGTTCGTGGAGCATTGGACACCGCTGGTGTTGAAGGCCGTACACAACGTAGATCTAAATACGGTGCAAAACGCCCTAAGAAGTAATTAAAAACTTTTAAAGAGAAGACATGAGAAAAAGACAGGCCAAAAAAAGACCACTTTTACCAGATCCAAGATTTAACGATCAATTGGTAACACGTTTTGTTAACAACATGATGTGGGATGGTAAAAAGTCGGTGGCTTTTAAAGTGTTTTACGATGCAATTGACATTGTAGAAGAGAAAAAAACAGACGACGAGAAAACAGGATTAGAGCTTTGGAAAGACGCACTATCTAATGTTATGCCTCACGTAGAGGTTCGTAGCCGTAGAGTTGGTGGGGCAACCTTCCAGATACCTATGCAAATACGAGCAGACCGTAAGATTTCAACTGCTATGAAGTGGTTGATTCTTTTTGCACGTAAAAGAAACGAAAAATCGATGCCGCAAAAATTAGCTGCAGAGATTTTGGCAGCTGCAAAAGAAGAAGGCGCCGCGGTTAAAAAGCGTACCGATACGCATAGAATGGCCGAAGCAAATAAAGCATTCTCACATTTCAGATTCTAAATAAAATGGCACAAAGAGATTTAAAATTTACAAGAAATATAGGTATTGCTGCGCATATTGATGCCGGTAAAACTACAACTACAGAGCGTGTTCTGTACTATACAGGTGTGAGTCACAAAATTGGTGAAGTACACGATGGTGCGGCAACAATGGACTGGATGGAACAAGAGCAGGAGCGTGGTATTACAATTACTTCGGCTGCTACTACTTGTACTTGGAAGTTTCCAATGGAAAATGCAAAAGAACTGCCTGAAACTAAAGATTACCACTTTAACATTATCGATACTCCTGGTCACGTTGACTTTACAGTAGAGGTAAACCGTTCCTTACGTGTATTGGATGGTTTGGTGTTCTTGTTTAGTGCAGTAGATGGTGTTGAGCCACAATCTGAAACTAACTGGAGACTTGCGGATAACTATAAAGTACCAAGAATTGGTTTTGTGAACAAAATGGACCGTCAAGGGTCTAACTTTTTAGGTGTTTGCCAACAAGTAAAAGATATGTTAAAGTCGAACGCTGTGCCAATTGTTTTAAACATTGGTGAAGAAGGAGACTTTAAAGGAATTATTGATCTTGTTAAAAACCGTGCTGTAGTTTGGCATGATGAAACGCAAGGATCAACATTTGATGTTATTGAAATTCCTGAAGAATTAAAAGCTGAAGCAAGAAAATACCGTGCACTTCTTATTGAAGAAGTAGCTGCGTATGACGAAAACTTGCTTGAGAAATTTATGGAAGATGAAGACTCTATTACGGAAGATGAAGTGCACGCTGCGCTTCGTGCTGCTGTAATGGATATGTCTATCATTCCTATGATATGTGGTTCAGCCTTTAAAAATAAAGGAGTACAGTTCTTATTAGATGCTGTATGTCGTTATTTGCCTTCTCCTATGGATAAAGAAGGTATTGTGGGTGTGAATCCAGACACAGAAGAAGAAGAAATACGTAAGCCTGATGTAACTGCACCATTTGCAGCATTGGCTTTTAAAATTGCTACCGATCCTTTTGTAGGTCGTTTGGCATTCTTCCGTGCGTATTCTGGTCGTTTAGATGCAGGTTCGTACGTTTTGAATAATCGTTCAGGAAAAAAAGAGCGTATATCTCGTATTTATCAAATGCACTCTAATAAACAAAATGCTATTGAGTATATCGAAGCAGGAGATATTGGAGCAGCTGTTGGTTTTAAAGATATTAAAACAGGGGATACGCTTACTGATGAAAAACACCCAATTGTTTTAGAATCTATGGATTTCCCAGATCCCGTAATCGGTATCGCTGTGGAGCCAAAAACTAAAGCAGATGTAGATAAATTAGGTATGGCATTGGCTAAGTTGGCCGAAGAAGATCCAACATTCCAAGTACGTACCGATGAAGCTTCTGGTCAAACCATTATTTCTGGTATGGGTGAGCTTCACTTAGATATTATTGTAGACCGTCTTAGACGAGAGTTTAAGGTAGAAGTAAGCCAAGGACAACCACAAGTTGAGTACAAAGAAGCGGTTACCCGTAAAGCAGATCACAGAGAAACGTATAAAAAACAATCTGGTGGTCGTGGTAAATTTGCTGATATTGTATTTACATTGGAGCCAGCTGAAGAAGGAAAAGACGGATTAGAATTTGTTTCTGAAATAAAAGGTGGTAACGTTCCTAAAGAATTTATCCCTTCTATCGAGAAAGGCTTTAAAATGGCTATGCAAAATGGACCATTAGCTGGATACGAAGTAGAAGCAATGAAAGTTACGCTTAAAGATGGGTCTTATCACGATGTGGATTCTGATCAATTGTCATTTGAGCTTGCAGCTAAATTAGGATTTAAAAATGCTGCAAAAGCGGCAAAAGCTGTAATAATGGAGCCTGTAATGAAACTGGAAGTATTAACGCCAGAAGAAAATATGGGTGATATTGTAGGAGACCTTAACCGTCGCCGTGGACAAATGAGCAGTATGGGTGACCGTGCTGGAGCAAAAGTTGTTAAGGCTGAAGTGCCACTTTCTGAAATGTTTGGTTATGTAACCACATTAAGAACATTGTCTTCAGGTCGTGCAACTTCAACAATGGAATTTTCACATTATGCTGAAACTCCTTCACATATTTCTGAAGAAGTAATCGCAGCAGCAAAAGGAACCGCTAACGTATAACAGATCAGAATGAGTCAAAAAATCAGAATAAAGCTAAAATCTTACGATCACAATTTAGTGGACAAATCTGCTGAAAAAATCGTAAAGACAGTAAAAAGCACCGGAGCAGTAGTAACAGGACCAATCCCGTTACCAACGCACAAAAAGATATTTACCGTTCTACGTTCACCGCACGTTAACAAGAAGAGTAGAGAGCAGTTTCAATTAAGTTCTTATAAAAGACTATTGGACATTTACAGTTCTTCTTCAAAAACAATTGACGCTCTAATGAAATTAGAGTTGCCAAGTGGTGTAGAAGTAGAGATTAAGGTGTAAGTAAACATCATCGACAGCTTAACAAGCCTACGTGTTTGCTGAGTAAAGTCGAAGTAAAATGTCCTGCGCTTGTAAGCAAGGGAAAAACGGAAAACAAGATAACATTCGGGGTCGAATTTATTTTGGCCCCGTTTGCTTTGAAATAAAAATAATAAACGAAGGAGGAATGTAGGCGCCGATGATCTACATTCTAAAATTCATAATTTTTAATTATATAAATATGTCTGGGTTAATTGGAAAAAAGATAGGGATGACCAGCCTTTTTGACGAGAACGGAAAAAATATTCCGTGTACCGTTATTGAAGCAGGACCCTGTGTTGTCACCCAAGTCAGAACCGAAGAGGTTGACGGGTACAAAGCCCTTCAACTTGGTTTCGATGACAAAAAGACTGCTAATAAAGCCTCTGAGGGCCATGCCAAAAAAGCTGGAACTGTTGCTAAGCGTCGTGTTGTTGAATTCCAAGGATTTGAAGAGGATTTTAAATTAGGTGACAGTGTCACCGTTGAACACTTTGCTGAAGGCGAGTTCGTGGATATTTCAGGAACAAGTAAAGGTAAAGGATTTCAAGGAGTTGTAAAACGTCACGGTTTTGCCGGTGTGGGTCAAGCGACTCACGGTCAGCATAACCGATTGAGAGCTCCTGGTTCTATTGGTGCTGCATCGTATCCTGCGAGAGTTTTCAAAGGAATGCGAATGGGCGGCCAAATGGGAAGTGAAAAAGTGAAAGTACAAAACCTAAAAGTATTGAAAGTGGTTACTGAAAAGAACTTACTTGTAGTGAAAGGCTGTGTGCCAGGTCACAAAAATGCTTATGTAACGATTCAGAAATAATGAAGGTAGCAGTATTAGATAAAACCGGAAAAGACACAGGTAGAAAGGTAGAGCTTTCTAAAGATGTGTTTGGAATAGAGCCTAGTAACCACGCTGTATATCTTGATGTAAAGCAATATCTTGCCAATCAAAGACAAGGTACGCATAAAGCAAAAGAGCGTGCAGAGATAGCGGGGAGTACTCGCAAAATCAAAAAGCAAAAAGGTACGGGTACCGCTCGTGCAGGTAGTATAAAGTCGCCAATTTTTAAAGGTGGTGGTAGAGTATTTGGTCCTAGACCAAGAAGCTACTCCTTTAAACTAAACAAAACCCTTAAGCGTTTAGCGCGCCGTTCGGCCTTAACAATGAAGGCAAAAAATAAGGCGATTGTTGTGATGGAAGACTTGCAAATGGATGCTCCAAAAACAAAAGATTTTACTGCAGTTTTAAAGAGTTTAGGACTAGAGAATAAAAAATCTTTGTTTGTGTTGGGAGAGTCAAATAATAATGTATATTTGTCGTCTCGCAATTTGAAAAAGACTGAAGTTGTAAGTAACTCACAATTAAGCACTTATCAAATAATGAATGCAAACAGTGTCGTACTGTTTGAAGGTTCTTTGGAAGAAATTGAACAAAACTTAAGTAAATAGAAGCAAGATGAATATCTTAATAAAACCTATTATTACGGAAAAAGCTACAAAAGATGCGGAAGATAATAACCGTTACGGATTTGTGGTGAACCCAAAGGCGAACAAGGTAGAAATCAAAAAAGCGGTTGAGGCTGCTTATGAAGTTTCTGTTGAAAAAGTTCGCACAATGAATATCCGCCCAGATCGCCGAACTCGTTACACGAAAACAGGCATCCAAACTGGTAAAACAAATGCTTATAAAAAAGCAATTGTACAGGTGGCGGAAGGTGATACAATAGATTTTTACAGTAATATGTAAGCTGTTGCTTGCATTAAATTAGACAAAACATGTCAGTAAGAAAATTAAAACCTATCACTCCTGGACAGCGATTTAGAGTTGTAAATGGTTATGACGCCATAACAACTGATAAGCCGGAGAAAAGTTTACTTGCTCCGATAAAAAAGTCCGGAGGTAGAAACAGTCAAGGAAAGATGACCATGCGCTATTTAGGTGGTGGTCATAAAAAAAGA
This sequence comes from uncultured Marixanthomonas sp., assembly GCA_913057965.1. Lineage (GTDB taxonomy): Bacteria > Bacteroidota > Bacteroidia > Flavobacteriales > Flavobacteriaceae > Marixanthomonas. Next base: position 28,892 of record CAJXPE010000001.1, read on the forward strand.
TATCGAGTAATCGATTTTAAACGCGACAAGCAGGGGGTTCCTGCTACTGTTGCGACAATTGAATACGATCCTAACCGTACTGCATTTATTGCATTAGTTAATTACCAAGATGGTGAAAAACGATATGTAATTGCACAAAACGGTCTTCAAGTAGGGCAAAATATCGTATCAGGTGATAAAACATCACCGGATATTGGTAATGCAATGACCCTTGCAAATATTCCTTTAGGTACTATTATTTCTTGTATCGAATTGCGTCCTGGACAAGGAGCTGTTATGGCTCGTAGTGCTGGTGCATTCGCTCAGCTTGTTGCTAGAGAAGGAAAATATGCTACCGTTAAGTTGCCTTCTGGGGAAACTCGTTTAATACTAACCGCTTGTATGGCTACAATTGGAGCTATATCTAACAGTGATCACCAACTTCTAGTAGGTGGTAAAGCTGGTAGAACAAGATGGTTGGGTAGAAGACCTCGTACAAGACCAGTGGTTATGAACCCGGTTGATCACCCAATGGGTGGTGGTGAAGGTAAATCTTCTGGAGGACACCCACGTTCTCGTAAAGGTATTCCTGCAAAAGGATACAAAACTCGTAAGAGAACTAAAGCAAGCAATAAATACATTATAGAACGTAGAAAGAAATAAGTTATGGCAAGATCGTTAAAAAAAGGACCTTACGTTCACTATAAGCTAGAACAGAAAGTAGAGCAAAATGTGGCTTCAAATAAGAAGACTGTGATCAAAACTTGGTCTCGTTCTTCTATGATAACTCCAGATTTTGTTGGGCAAACCATCGCGGTACATAATGGACGCCAATTTGTTCCTGTATATGTAACTGAGAATATGGTAGGACATAAATTAGGCGAATTTTCACCTACACGATCATTCCGTGGTCACGCAGGTGCTAGAAACAAAGGAAAAAAATAATAAGCCATGGGAGTTCGTAAAAGAGAAAGAGCAGAGCAAATCAAGGAAGCAAAGAAAACACAGTACTTTGCTAAATTGAATAATTGCCCTACATCACCAAGAAAAATGCGTTTAGTTGCAGATTTAATCCGTGGTGAAAAGGTAAATAAAGCACTTAATATATTAAGATTTAGTAAAAAAGAAGCTTCAGGACGTTTGGAAAAACTATTGCTTTCAGCCATTGCAAATTGGCAAGCAAAAAATGAAGATGCTTCAGTAGAAGATGCTGATCTTTTTATAAAAGAAGTACGCGTAGATAGTGGTACAATGTTGAAGAGACTTCGCCCTGCACCACAAGGTCGCGCGCATAGAATTAGAAAACGTTCCAATCATGTTACTATGATACTTGGAGCTAACGATAACACACAAAGCTAATAATTAAATGGGACAGAAAACAAATCCAATCGGTAACCGCTTAGGTATCATTAGAGGATGGGAATCCAACTGGTACGGAGGCAACGACTACGGTGATAAACTTGCCGAAGACGATAAGATTAGAAAGTACATTCACGCTCGTTTAAGTAAAGCTAGTGTGTCTAGGGTGATCATTGAGCGTACCCTTAAGCTTGTAACCGTTACTATAACCACAGCCCGCCCCGGTATTATTATCGGTAAAGGAGGTCAGGAAGTAGACAAGCTTAAAGAAGAGCTTAAGAAAATTACCGGCAAAGAGGTACAGATCAACATCCATGAGATTAAAAGACCTGAGCTTGATGCACATCTAGTAGGAGCAAGTGTTGCAAGACAAATTGAAAATAGAATTTCATACCGTCGTGCAATAAAAATGGCTATCGCTGCTGCAATGCGTATGAATGCTGAAGGAATTAAAATACAAATCTCAGGACGTTTGAATGGAGCTGAAATGGCACGTTCAGAAGCGTACAAAGATGGTCGTATTCCGCTTTCAACATTTAGAGCCGATATTGATTATGCTTTAGTAGAAGCTCAAACTACCTATGGTAAGTTGGGGGTTAAAGTATGGATCATGAAAGGTGAAGTATATGGAAAAAGAGATCTTTCACCATTAGTTGGTTTATCCAAAAAAGGTGGAAAAGGAGCCGGGCGAGGTGGTAACAAATCACGTCGCAGAAAGTAATTTTTTAAAAAGAAGAAAATGTTACAACCTAAAAGAACAAAATACCGTAAACAACAGAAAGGTCGAATGAAAGGCAATGCCGGTCGTGGAACCCAGCTAGCTAACGGTACCTTTGGTATTAAGTCTTTAGATTCAAAATTTGTGACAGCTCGTCAAATAGAAGCTGCACGTATTGCCGCTACTCGTTATATGAAAAGAGAAGGTTCTATCTGGATTATGATATTCCCAGATAAACCAATTACTAAAAAACCTCTTGAAGTACGTATGGGTAAAGGTAAAGGTGCTGTAGAATATTACGCAGCTGTAGTAAAACCTGGTCGAATTATGTTTGAAGTTTCTGGTGTGCCTATGGCAACCGCTAAAGAGGCGTTACGACTGGCAGCTCAAAAGCTACCCGTAAGAACAAAATTCGTTATGTCTAGAGATTATCAAGAATAATTTTTGAAATTGTCACTATGAAACAATCAGAAATAAAAGAAGCATCAACAGCAGAGTTACAAGAACAACTTGCTGAATCGACAAAGGCATATTCAGACCTTAAAATGGCTCACACCATTTCACCGTTGGAAAATCCAATTCAATTAAGAGGGCAGCGCAGAAGCATTGCTAGAATTGCGACCGAACTAACTAAAAGAGAAGTGCAATAACAGTACGAAGCTGAAAGATGGAAATAAAAAGAAACTTAAGAAAAGAACGTATAGGTGTAGTAACCAGTAACAAAATGGAGAAATCCATAGTAGTTGCTGAAACTAAGAAAATGAAACACCCTATGTACGGAAAATTCGTGCTGAAAACGAAGAAATACGTAGCGCACGATGAGACAAACGACTGCAACGAAGGTGATACTGTAAAGATCATGGAAACACGACCTTTAAGTAAAACCAAATGTTGGAGATTAGTAGAAATAATTGAAAGAGCGAAGTAATCATGATACAGCAAGAATCAAGACTTAGAGTAGCAGACAACACCGGTGCTAAGGAAGTACTTACCATCCGTGTGTTAGGCGGTACAAAAAAGAGATATGCTTCCATTGGGGACAAGATTGTAGTTTCAGTAAAAGAAGCTACTCCTAACGGAAACATTAAAAAAGGTGCCGTTTCTACAGCAGTAGTGGTACGTACCGTGAAAGAAGTTAGACGACCAGACGGATCATACATCCGTTTCGACGATAACGCTTGTGTACTTTTAGGCCCTCAAGGGGAAATGAGAGGAACACGTGTTTTCGGTCCTGTAGCCAGAGAGCTTCGTGATAGACAATTTATGAAAATAGTATCATTAGCACCAGAAGTGCTATAATAGATAACAAGATGGCAAAGCTTAAAATAAAATCAGGCGATACAGTAGTAGTTACTGCCGGAGAACACAAAGGCTCAGAAGGTAAAGTAATGAAGGTGATGCTTGACAAAAACAAAGCAATAGTAGAAGGAGTAAACACGGTAAAGAAACATGAGAAGCCAAGTGCGGCAAATCCTCAAGGTGGAATTTCCGAAAAAGAAGCTCCTATTCACATTTCAAACCTATCATTGGTAGATCCTAAAAGTGGAAAAGCAACACGAGTAGGTTATAGAATGGAAGATGGAAAGAAAGTACGATTTGCTAAAAAATCAAATCAAGTATTATAGTTATGGCATATACACCAAGACTTAAGGAAGAGTACAAGGGCAAAGTAGTAAACGCTCTTACAGATGAATTTGGTTACACAAACGTAATGCAAGTTCCAAAACTAGAGCGCATTGTTGTGTCTCGTGGAGTTGGAGCTGCTGTAGCCGATAAAAAATTGATCGAGTATTCCGTAGAAGAATTAACAAAAATCACAGGGCAAAAAGCTGTTGCAACAATTTCAAAGAAAGATGTTGCTACGTTTAAACTTAGAAAAGGAATGCCTATTGGAGCGAAAGTTACTTTACGTGGTGAGCGTATGTACGAGTTTTTAGATAGACTTATTACAAGCGCATTGCCTAACGTACGTGATTTTAACGGAATCAACGCAACTGGTTTTGACGGAAGAGGAAATTATTCTTTAGGAATAACAGAACAAATTATCTTTCCAGAAATCAATATCGATAAAATTAAGAAGATTGAAGGTATGAATGTTACCTTTGTAACTTCTGCCGAAACCGATAAAGAAGCGAAATCATTACTAACGGAACTAGGAATACCTTTTAAAAAGAACTAAGATGGCTAAAGAATCAATGAAAGCCCGTGAGGTTAAGAGACAAAAAATGGTAAAAAAGTATGCCGAAAAACGCAAAGCTTTAAAAGAAGCTGGCGATTGGGAAGGTTTACAAAAATTACCAGCAAACTCTTCACCAGTACGTTTGCACAACCGTTGTAAATTGACCGGACGACCTAAAGGGTATATGAGACAATTTGGACTTTCACGTGTAATGTTTCGTGAAATGGCAAACAATGGTTTAATCCCAGGCGTTAGAAAAGCAAGTTGGTAACAACATAAACAGGCAGTAGGTTTGGTCTAACCTCGATACCTATCGAGAGATCAAAAACCACTATCGTAAATAACTAAAAATGAATATAGATCCAATATCAGATTTTCTAACAAGAGTTAGAAATGCCGTAAAGGCAGGACACCGCGTTGTAGAGATACCAGCGTCAAACCTTAAAAAAGAGATTACAAAAATCTTGTTTGACCAAGGATATATCTTAAGCTATAAATTTGAAGACGATAAAGGACCGCAAGGGACTATCAAGATCGCTTTAAAATATGATAAGCTTACCAAAGATCCGGTAATTAAAAAGATTCAAAGAATTAGTAAACCAGGTTTACGTAAATATACAAGTTCTTCAACCATACCTCGTATTTTAAATGGTTTGGGTATTGCAATTGTTTCTACTTCACACGGAGTAATGACAGGAAAGCAAGCTCAAGAAAAAAATGTAGGTGGTGAAGTATTGTGCTACGTATACTAAAATAAAGACTAAGAGATGTCAAGAATAGGTAAAAGCCCGGTAGCCATTCCAGATGGTGTAACAGTAGAAGTAAAAGACAACGTAGTTACTGTAAAAGGTAAATTAGGTGAGTTATCTCAGGAATTTTCTGAAATAACTATTAAAAACGAAGACGGAACCATTATATTGGAGCGTCCTACTGAAGGAAAAGATCATAAATCAAAACACGGTTTGTATAGAGCTTTAATCAATAATATGATTGAAGGAGTTACAAACGGATGGACAAAAGAATTAGAACTGGTAGGAGTAGGATATCGTGCCAGTAACCAAGGACAGAAACTGGATTTAGCAATTGGTTTTTCACACAACATCGTTTTGGACATTGCTCCAGAGGTGACAGTTGAAACAATTTCTGAAAAAGGTAAAAATCCAAAAGTAAAATTAACTTCATACGACAAACAATTAGTTGGTCAAGTAGCCGCTAAAATTCGCGGTTTCCGTAAGCCAGAACCTTACAAAGGAAAAGGTATTAAGTTTGTAGGTGAACAAATAAGAAGAAAAGCAGGTAAATCTGCATAAGATATAACGTTATGGCATTATCAAAAACAGATAGAAGGGAACGGATTCGTTTCAGAATCAGAAAGACTGTTTCAGGAACAGCAGAGCGACCACGTTTGGCTATTTTCCGAAGCAATAAAGAGATCTATGCACAACTTGTTGACGATGTAAATGGAGTTACCATTACTGCTGCATCTTCAAGAGATAAAGATATTGACGCTTCAAAAGTAAATAAAAGTGAAGCTGCAAAATTAGTAGGAAAGGCAATCGCTGAGAAAGCTCAAAAAGCAGGTGTAGAAGCCGTAGCATTTGATCGTGGCGGATACCTGTATCACGGAAGAGTAAAATCATTAGCTGAAGGCGCTCGCGAAGGCGGTCTTAAATTTTAAGAAATATGTATCAAGATTATAAAAACGTAGAAACAGTAAAACCCGGAGGTCTTGACTTAAAAGACCGTTTGGTAGGTGTACAACGTGTAACTAAAGTAACTAAAGGTGGTAGAGCATTTGGATTTTCGGCCATTGTTGTTGTTGGTGATGAAAATGGCGTAGTAGGCCAAGGACTTGGTAAATCCAAGGATGTTGCTAGTGCAATTGCAAAAGGTATTGAAGATGCCAAGAAAAACCTGGTACGTATTCCTTTAAATAAAGTAACACTTCCGCACGAACAAAAAGGTAAGTATGCCGGTGCACGTGTTAATTTATTACCAGCGGCTCCTGGTACTGGTTTGATTGCCGGTGGTGCAGTACGTGCAGTATTAGAGGCTGTAGGGGTACACGATGTATTGTCGAAATCTCAAGGATCTTCTAACCCGCATAACGTGGTAAAAGCAACATTTGATGCTTTACTGCAATTGCGAAGTGCAGAAACGGTAGCCAAGCAACGTGGTATTACTTTGGAAAAATTGTATAAAGGATAAATACTAAAGAACATGGCAAAAATAAAAGTAACAAAGGTACGCAGCGAGATTAACCGCACGCAAAACCAAAAGAGAACGCTTCAAGCTTTGGGCCTTCGTAAGATGGGACAAACAGTAGAGCATGAAAACACGCCAAACATTCTTGGTATGGTAAATAAAGTGAAACATTTAGTTTCAGTAGAAACTGTTTAAGATATACAAAATGGAATTAAGTAACTTAAGACCTGCAAAAGGGTCAACTCATAAAGATGGGAAACGCGTAGGACGTGGTCAGGCTTCTGGTAAAGGTGGTACTGCAACACGTGGACATAATGGTGCTAAGTCTCGTTCTGGATATTCCAAGAAACTTGGATTTGAAGGAGGGCAAATGCCTATTCAGCGTCGTGTACCTAAGTTTGGGTTTACAAACATCAACCGTAAAGAATATCAAGGTATAAACGTTGATACACTACAACAGTTGGTAGATGATAAAAAAATAAAAGATACTGTTGACTTTGAAACGTTAATGAGTTTAGGCCTTGCTGGCAAAAACGAAATGGTGAAGATTTTAGGAAGAGGAGAGTTAAAAGCAAAATTAAAAGTATCTGCTCATAAGTTTACTGCCTCGGCAAAAGAAGCTATTGAAGCTGCTGGTGGTGAAGTAGTAACCCTATAATTTTAAGATAAGGATGAAATTTATTGATACCTTAAAAAACATTTGGAAGATAGAGGAACTTCGTAACAGAATAATGCTTACGTTGGGTCTTCTTTTAGTGTACCGTTTTGGTGCACAAGTAGTATTACCAGGAATAGATGCCTCGCAACTTGCTAGTTTTGCAGGTAATTTTGATTCTGGACTTGGTGGTTTGTTAAATGCATTCACAGGAGGGGCGTTTGCTAATGCTTCTGTTTTTGCGTTGGGTATTATGCCCTATATTTCGGCTTCCATTGTGGTACAATTAATGCAGATAGCAGTCCCTTATCTACAGAAATTACAAAAAGAAGGCGAAAGCGGAAGAAAAAAGATCACACAAATTACCCGTTGGTTAACAATTGGTATTTGTTTGGTACAAGCGCCTAGTTATTTAGCAGGTCTTCCTGCTTTAGGAGTGCCTACTGAAGCATTTATATTAGGTCAAACGCCTATGTTTTATGTGTCTTCAGTAATAATTTTGGTTACTGGTACTATATTTGCAATGTGGTTGGGAGAAAAAATCACTGACAAAGGTATTGGTAATGGTATCTCTATATTAATTATGGTTGGTATTATTGCAACACTACCACAATCATTTGCGCAAGAATTTGCTTCTAGAGTGTTAGAATCAAATGGTGGCTTGATTATGATTTTAATTGAATTGGTTATCTGGTTTGTTATTATCCTTGCTTCGGTAATGTTAGTAATGGCAGTGCGAAAGATACCTGTTCAATACGCAAGAAGAACCGCTAGTGGTGGATATGAGAAAAATATTTTTGGTGCAAGGCAATTTATTCCGTTAAAGTTGAATGCTTCTGGAGTAATGCCTATTATATTTGCACAAGCAATTATGTTCGTTCCTTCAGCTATCGCAAGCATTTCGATGTTTTCCGATAGTAATGTAGCACAATCAGTACAAGCTGCGTTTAGTGATATATTTGGATTATGGTACAACCTTGTGTTTGCAACGTTGATCATTATCTTTACATATTTCTATACAGCTATTACGGTGCCTACTAATAAAATGGCGGACGATCTTAAGCGTAGTGGTGGTTTTATTCCAGGTATTAAACCAGGAGGTGAAACCGGAGAATATTTAGACAGAATTATGTCTCAAATTACCTTGCCAGGTTCAGTTTTCTTAGCATTAATAGCAATATTTCCAGCTTTTGTTGTTAAGTTAATAGGAATCCAACAAGGATGGGCATTATTTTACGGTGGTACATCCCTATTAATTATGGTAGGTGTAGCAATCGATACAATGCAACAAGTTAATTCATACTTATTAAACCGTCATTATGATGGCTTAATGAAAACAGGTAAAAACAGAAAAGCAGTAGCATAAATTATGGCAAAACAACCCCCAATAGAACAAGACGGAACAATTGTAGAAGCATTGTCTAATGCAATGTTTAGAGTGGAATTGGAAAACGGTCATATTGTAACTGCGCATATTTCGGGTAAGATGCGTATGCACTATATTAAATTATTACCCGGAGATAAAGTTAAATTAGAAATGAGCCCGTACGATTTGACGAAGGCTCGTATAACCTATAGATACTAATACGGTCACTCGTATTAATCTAATTAAAAACAAAACAGATGAAAGTAAGAGCATCCGTTAAAAAAAGAAGTGCCGACTGCAAGATAGTTCGCAGGAAAGGCAGATTATATGTTATTAACAAAAAGAACCCAAGGTTCAAACAAAGACAAGGATAAGTTATGGCAAGAATCGCAGGTGTAGATATCCCAAAACACAAAAGGGGTGTAATCGCGTTAACGTATATCTTTGGTGTTGGTAAAAGCCGCGCCCAGGAAATACTGGAAAAAGCCGGAGTTAGCGAAGACAAAAAAGTTAACGAATGGAACGATGATGAAATCGGAAAAATTCGTGAGGCTGTTGGGTCTTTCACAATCGAAGGTGAATTACGTAGTGAAGTTCAATTAAGCATTAAGCGCTTAATGGATATTGGTTGTTATAGAGGTATTCGTCACAGATCGGGACTTCCGTTACGTGGACAACGTACCAAAAACAACTCAAGAACGAGAAAAGGAAAACGTAAAACAGTTGCTAACAAGAAAAAAGCAACTAAATAAAACCTAGAGATATGGCAAAGTCTAACTCAAAAAGTACTAAGAAGGCTGTTAAAAAACGTAAAGTAAACGTTGAATCTGTGGGTCAAGCACACGTAACAGCTTCATTTAACAACATCATTATTTCTTTAACAAATAAGAACGGAGATGTAATCTCTTGGTCTTCTGCCGGTAAAATGGGTTTTAGAGGATCTAAGAAAAACACACCTTACGCTGCTCAATTAGCATCTGAAGATGCTTCAAAAGTAGCGCACGATGCTGGTTTACGTAAAGTAAAAGTATATGTAAAAGGACCTGGAAACGGAAGAGAATCTGCAATACGATCACTTCACAATTCAGGAATTGAAGTTACTGAAATTATCGACGTAACTCCAATGCCACATAACGGTTGTCGTCCTCCAAAAAGAAGAAGAGTATAATTTATAATTAATATCAATCTGAAGGAATAAAGAAGATTAGAGGATTAACGTAAGACCTTAATTTAATTTTCCCTTCAAAAACACTTAGAAATGGCAAGATATACTGGTCCAAAAACTAAAATAGCCCGTAAGTTTGGTGAGGCTATCTTCGGAGACGATAAGTCTTTCGAAAAAAGAAACTACCCTCCAGGGCAACACGGAAACACCCGTCGTCGTGGAAAAAAATCTGAATACGCTATTCAATTAGCTGAAAAGCAAAAAGCAAAATACTCATATGGTATTTTAGAGCGTCAATTCAGAAACATGTTTAAAAAAGCAACTGCTGCTCCTGGAATTACAGGTGAAGTATTGCTTCAATTATGCGAGTCGCGTTTAGACAACGTTGTATTCCGTATGGGGATCGCCCCTAGCCGTCGTGCTGCAAGACAATTAGTGTCTCACCGTCACATTACTGTAAATGGAGAAAAGGTTAATATACCTTCATACCAAATAAAAGTAGGTGATGTTGTTGCTGTAAGAGAAAAATCTAAAACGTTAGATGCTATCCAAGATTCTTTGGCAAATGCTAACCACGTTTATGAGTGGATTACTTGGAACAACGAAACTAAAGAAGGAACGTTTGTGTCTATTCCACAACGTATCCAGATTCCAGAGAACATCAACGAGCAGTTCATCGTCGAATTATATTCTAAATAATAAAAACACACGAGTCACACTATGGCAGTATTTAGTTTTCAGAAGCCTGATAAAGTTATCATGATCAATTCTACTGATTTTGAGGGGAAATTCGAATTTCGTCCCTTAGAGCCAGGTTACGGATTGACAGTAGGTAACGCATTAAGACGAGTATTACTTTCTTCTTTAGAAGGATTTGCAATTACTTCGGTACGTATTGAAGGGGTTGATCACGAATTTTCAACCATAGCCGGAGTTGTAGAAGATGTAACAGAAATCATCCTTAACTTAAAACAAGTTCGTTTTAAGAGACAGATTGATGAGATAGATAACGAAACCGTAACTGTTTCAGTAAACGGAGGAGAGCAATTAACCGCTGGAGATTTTCAGAAATTCATTTCAGGATTTCAAGTATTAAACCCAGATATGGTTATCTGTAATATGGACAAAAAGGTGAATCTTAATTTCGAGATCACTATTGAAAAAGGAAGAGGATATGTTCCTGCAGAAGAGAACAAAAAAGCTAACGCACCTCTTGGTACCATTTTTACAGACTCTATCTACACACCAATTAAAAATGTGAAGTACAGTATTGAAAACTTCCGTGTAGAACAAAAAACGGATTACGAAAAATTAGTTTTCGAAATTCAAACAGATGGTTCAATTCATCCAAAAGATGCCTTGACCGAAGCTGCTAAAACATTGATTCACCACTTTATGTTATTTAGTGATGAGCGTATCACCCTTGAGGCTGATGAAATTGCTCAAACCGAAACATATGATGAAGAATCATTACATATGCGACAGTTGCTTAAAACAAAATTAGTAGATATGGACCTTTCAGTTCGTGCACTAAACTGTTTAAAAGCTGCTGAAGTAGATACCTTAGGAGATTTGGTTTCTTACAACAAAAACGATTTAATGAAATTCAGAAATTTCGGTAAAAAATCACTTACTGAACTAGAAGAATTAGTTAACGTTAAAGGTTTAAACTTCGGGATGGACCTTTCAAAATATAAATTAGATAAAGATTAATACGTCATATTTTGCTCCTCACAACAGTGAGTTTGGTAGCAAGATGATGATTAAAACAAAATGTCATGAGACACGGAAAGAAATTTAATCACTTAGGGAGAAAAACAGCGCATAGAAAAGCGATGTTGGCTAATATGGCTTGTTCCTTAATTGAGCACAAGAGAATCAACACTACAGTTGCAAAAGCAAAAGCTTTAAAGCAATTTGTAGAACCAATGATCACAAAGTCTAAAGAAGATACGACTCATAACCGTCGTATTGTATATAGAAATTTACGCCAAAAAGAAGCAGTTACTGAACTTTTTAGAGATGTTGCTGTAAAAGTAGGCGATCGTCCAGGAGGATATACTCGTATTATTACTGTCTCTTATACACATCTCCGAGCCCACG
>CAJXPE010000002.1 GCA_913057965.1 uncultured Marixanthomonas sp.
TCAGCATCCTTTAAAGATGATGTGGCTAAACTTGAAAAACTTACAGATATCCCTTTTCTAAAAAAATGGGGGTACAAATAAAGATAGTAAAGCATAAAGTTAATGATAAGCAAAAAGCATAAAACCATATTTGTTCATATCCCGAAAGTTGCAGGTCAAAGTATTGAGACAATGTTTCTAGAAAATGAAGGCTTAGACTGGAACAATCGCGCTAGCTTATTATTGAGGCCTAAAAAAAATCATGAAAAAGGACCAGCACGACTGGCTCATCTACGGGCAAGAGACTATGTTGATTATGGATATATTGATAAAAACGACTTTGATGAATACTATAAATTTTCTTTTGTAAGAAATCCATATAAGCGGGTTTTTTCCTTTTACAATTTTCTTGGGTATAATCGAATTATTAGTGTAGATACATTTGTAACAAAAGTACTTCCTAAAAAAATTGAAGACGGTAACTTTTTCTTTTTATCACAATACGATTATTTATATAATACCAACGGAAATTTATTAGTTGACTTTGTTGGTAAACTAGAAACAATCAATAAAGATATTAGTAAAGTCATACAAGATATAGGTATAGAAAATGCGACGCTTCCTCACGTAAACAAAGCTGTTGGAGAATGGCACCGAAGTGTGAGTCATGTAGTAAAAACCCCTTATTTATTATGGCATTTAAACTTTAATAAGAAACAAAAAACCAACTTTGAAAAAATATTTACAAAAGAAATAAAGGATAAGGTGTTTCAGCTTTATAAAAAAGATTTTGAAGTATTTGACTATCAAAAATAATGAACCAATTAATCTATAAAATACTATTTGTTGTCTTGATCATTTCATTGTGGTCATCCAGTTTAGAGCTTTCGTTCTTAACATCTGTATTGGTGCTATTTGTTGGACTTCGGAGTAAAATTTCTAGGGCAACATCGTCATTTATAGTCGGGCTTTTAATCCTTTTATTAATTGGGTGTGTAAGTATTTTTACATATGATGAAAGTTGGTATGGATTTTTAAAGGACTTTATTTACTTTCTACGTCCAATCACTGTTTTGTTAGCGGCATATTTTACTGTGGTAAACTTAAAAGAAAAGCGCGCTTTTTTTGACTTACTGGTGTTAACAGGTTTTGGGTTTGCGGGTATTCATTTACTTGAAATTGCAATAAATATCGTTAGTATTGGTCCCGATATTAGTAAACTAAGGGGAGAATACGGTCGTACCAACCACGTAGAAATGATTGCTCTTTTTATTGTTATCTGCATTAAAAACATTCCTATAAAAAAAACGCGATATAAAATTGTATACCAAGTATTTGTGGTCTGCTTATTTGTATCGTTTATCCTGTATTTTTCAAGAACCATGTTTTTGGTTTTATTTTTAATGGTTTTGGCCTATAAAGGATTTTTAAAGCTTAACGGGCGCGGAATCGTTGCTTTAATTTTACTAGCTATTTTAGGGGGAATAGCGATGTTTTTTATAAATCAATATGAACCTAAAACTGAAGACCCTGGGATATTAGGTGCATTCGCTCTTAAAATTAAAAACTCTTATACCGAAGCCTTTAAACCTATAGATATAGATCCTACGAAAAATGATAAAAGAGAACTTTGGGATCATTGGCGCGCCTTTGAAGCAAACCTTGTTTATGACAAAATAGAAGATGAAAAAGCTTGGGTTCTGGGAGCAGGTTTTGGTTCAACAGTTGATGTAGGGTTTGAAATTAGACTGCAAGGAGAATTTATTAGGTACCTACCTACTACTCACAATGGTTTAGCATATGTCTATTTAAAAACTGGTATTTTAGGATTGTTACTATATTTGTTTCTTATAGCAACCCTTTATTTATATTATTACTCTAAAAGAGATTCCGAAGGAGAAATTTCATATAATAATTTATTAGCCGCCTGTGCCTTTTACATGTTTATTTCAAGTGTTGTAGTGACGGGTATTTTTAAACCTTATGACATGGTAACATTACTCATAGGGGGGACATTTGCATTAAAACAACATTTTTATTTTGAAGATAGGAATATTAGGAACGAGGGGGATACCTAACCACCACGGAGGTTTTGAACAGTTTGCAGAATTCTTTGCTGTTTTTTTAGCAGAACAAGGACACGAAACCTATGTCTATAATTCAAGTTTACATCCATATAAAAAAACTGAGTATAAAGGTGTGCATATTATACACTGCACGGACCCAGAGGACAAATTAGGAACTGTAGGTCAATTTATTTATGATCTAAACTGCATAAAAGATTCAAAAAAGAGAAATTTTGATATTCTACTTCAATTAGGGTACACTAGTAATTCGATATGGCACCGAAGACTGCCAAATAATGCCATTATAATCACCAATATGGATGGCTTGGAATGGAAACGCTCTAAATATAAAAAGCCCGTAAGACGGTTTTTAAAATACGCCGAAAAACTAGCCGTAAAAAGTAGTGATTATTTAATAGCCGATTCTAAAGGGATTCAAAATTATCTTCAGAAGAAATATAAAGAAACCTCAACCTATATTCCCTACGGTGCCGTGCCATTTAAATTACCAGAACCTGAAATTTTAGACACTTTTAATCTTACACCGTTTAAGTACAATATGCTTATTGCTCGTATGGAGCCAGAAAATAATATTGAAGTAATTCTTGATGGTATTGTACACTCGGACAACAATGATCCTTTTATCGTGGTGGGCAAACAGGATGCAACAAAGTTTGGCCGTTATTTGGTAAATAAGTTCAAGGGAAATGAGCAAATACGCTTTGTGGGAGGTATTTATAACCTAGAAGACCTTAACAATTTACGGTATTACTCTAATCTTTACTTTCACGGGCACAGCGTTGGCGGTACAAATCCATCACTTTTGGAAGCGATGGCAAGTCAAACTTTGATAATCGCTCATAAAAATGAATTTAATAGTGCTATTTTAGGGCGAGATGCGCTGTATTTTTCTTCTGAAAACGATATTGTCAGTATCCTGAATCAGAAAAAAGAAAAAAACCATTATGAAAACTTTGTAACGAATAACATGGATAAAGTAGAGAAGCTTTATAGCTGGTCTGCTATTAATAATGCGTATTTAAATTTTTTCAAAGAAGTATATGGAAAAACATAAAGCATACTTAACTTCAGAAAAAACCTTTGTCGTTATTTTGTCGGCGCTTCTTATTAGTTTGCCGCTACCCTATGCTTTTAGTACTACTTTCCTTATTGTTTTTGTTGTGGCAGCACTTGCTTCAACATTGTATCACCAGATAACGTTTAGTAAGAAACAGCTAATTCCTATTTTCTTTTATGGGTTACTTGTTTTATCGCTATCCTGGAGTGTAAATTTTGATGATTCCTTAAGAGGTTTAGAGCGGCAATTGCCTTTTTTATTGCTTCCTATTGCGTTTATCACCATGCCGGTACTCTCCAAAAAAGGCTTCCAAACCATATTACATTCTTTCGCTGTGTTTTTGAGCCTCCTTGCATTGTTTTTTATCGCAAATGCCTTCGTGCAGTATCTATCGACTGGAAATAAGGATGTTTTCTTTTACCATGCGCTCGTATCTCCTTTAAATCTTAATGCTATTTATGCTTCAGTGATGGCCTCTTTAAGTTTTTTGTATGTTCTTTTTTACAGTAAAAGGAAGTTTTTTAATTATTTGGTGGCTTTTGTATTGTTCCTGTTTTTGATTTTACTTGCTTCAAAAAATATAATAGCCGTTACCTTTTTAGCGGTTATCATAGGTTTTTTCTTCACCAAAAAAATAAACCGAAAACGGCTGTTATTGATTGCGTTCGTTGGTTTTGGTATTGCAGCGGTTTTGTTTTACAGCCCCGTTAAGGAACGAGTGGAAGAAGAACTAACCTCTAATGTAAAAGAAGTGCTAACTTGTGATAAATTTAACCGGGTTTATCCATGGACGGGTACGACTATCCGTTTGTTTCAAGCGCGGGTATTTTATGAGCTTTTTGAAGAAAACAACAAGTTTTTAAGTGGTTTCGGCATTAATGCTTCTCAAGAAAAAATTGTAGAAAAGCAGAATACATACAATCTTTATTGGGGCTATAATAATTACAATTTTCACAATCAATATATACAGGCTTTTGCTGAGCTGGGTTTTTTCGGGTTTATAGGAATATTAGCATTACTTATCGTCATTTTTGGAAAGTATATAAGCTCTAAAGAACTAATAGCCTTATTCTTTGTGTTGATTATGGGCTCTGTATTTTTAACCGAATCTTACGTATGGAGACAGCGTGGTATGTTGCATTTTTTAGTACTGTATGGATTGTTATTCAGGGTTTTTTCAGTAAAATTGAATAACAGCCATAAAAGATTTATTTAAAAATAGAATCGAAAATCTCAATGCAAAAAACAATAATATACAGCTATCTATTTGTTTTGTTAGTAATTTTGGGTGCTATTGCGTATTCAGGGTGTTATTCGCTTGATTTAATTGGAGATTCCTTAATGTATGGCCATGGTAAATCAGGAATCGATTATGCTATTGACAACTTTTTAAACATTAATGGTAGATGGGCACAGGGCTTAACAAATGATTACCGACTGTATACATTTAGAGGGCTTTCTACAGTACTTTCTTTTTCCTTTTTTCTCGCGTCTGCCTTTATTTTCATCAAGTTTCTTGTTAAGAAAAATATTTCCGCACTCATAGTAACCTTATCTTTTTACTTTGCCGTAGTTTTTTCTTTAAAAGGATTTTACGATTTCACCTTCAATCTAAGCGTTGTACTCTCTTACACTACAGGTTTAGGGTTAGTATTATTATTGATTCCGTCTATTTATAAATACAATCTAACAAACTCGAAAAAATATTTATGGTTGATACTTTTTATACTTGTTTTTACATCAGGTTTACTAGAGATTTATGGAATAACAACTCTTTTAATGCTAGGCCTACTTTTAGTTTTAGAAGTTATTCAGAAAAAGAAAATAAAGTTAACAACGGGACTATTTTTTCTAATTTCATTGGCTTTTAACCTACTAACTTTTTTCTCTCCAGGGAACATGGCAAGACGTGCGGATAGTGACACAACCTTGGCCTTTGACTTTTCTGTGATAACAGATTTATATGTAAGAAACCTTAGTAACCTCATAAACTTAAACACGCTTACATTTTTTTTAATAACGGTCTTGGTTGGCATAACAAGTAAGTCCGTTTATGATAAGAATTTATCAAAACCAATTTCGGTATTTCTTTTTCTCACATTTTTTCTTTTATTGACCATTTTGCCTATCGCCCTGATCACTATAGCATCACCAGATAGGGCCATGCAGTTGGTAAGAGTAGAGAATATTTCAGTCATTTTTATGTTGATTTTTATATTTCTCCTTGCTTTTCTTATCGGAAATAAAATAGGGCTATCTATCCCCAAAAACATAGTGTATCTGTTATTTTTTCTGCCGCTACTTACTTTTTGTACGACGTATTTTTCTGAAGAAAACGATAACGGATCTAAAAAAATATATACTCAATTGATAACGGGGGACCTAAAAAAATATCACGATCATGAAATGGCAATTCGCGATTTTTTATCAAGTACACCCAAAGGAAAAGTAAAGAGCATACCAATACTTTTAAAGGAGGACTACGCTTATACAGTAATAGGACTTCCTAATGGGTTTACCTTTAAAAATAGGAAAACTGCTCATAGATCGTATGAAGAGGTGTTTAATAATGGTGAAATAATCAACTTAAAAAGAGATTATCCAAATCCTTTACTTTTTTCCTCTATTTATTTTTTTGAAAAAGGGGAAAGAGAACAAGTGGAAAAGGTATTTTCAAATGATTTTTTTCAGGTTTACTTAAATAAAAAGTACAATACATTTATCCTAAAAAAAGTAAAACCTTCAGATAACACTATATTTTCTTTTAAATTTAGAAATCACAATATTGAAGTTAATTGGGATAAAGAGGTTACCAAATATCCAGAATACTATAAGGAGCATCCAAATATCATTGGAATGTTAGCGCGTAAAAGTATTAAAGAGGCTGAAAACCTGGCGGATAAATTAAAAATTAGTTTTAAAATCTCTTTAAAAAAGGAAGATATACTTACCCTCTATTATAAACAAGGTCGAAAACCTTACAGTGAGGAAGGTTCAATTCGTAAGTCAATACCTTCGCATAGAGACCAATATGTTGATTTTATAATTCCTATTGATGAAGGCTTTCCACAAAATATACGATTTGATTTTGGTTCTAAAAAAAACCAAGAAATAACAATACAGCAAATACACTTTAACACAAAAAAGAATACAAAAATTATAAAGCAGAGTGAAGTAAAAGATTATTTTAATTCCCCTGAAAAATGGAATCGGGTATTAAATGCAGATTCTGCAAAGTATGGGGTAAAAGAGGTGAATAACTTTGTAGATGCTAAGCTGATAGGAAACAAAAAGCTATATTCATTATTACGAACTTTAAAAAATAAATAAAGCAATTTGAAAAAACGTGTAAGTATTATTGTATCACTTTATAATGAAGCGTTAGCTATCCCAGATTTTTGGAATAGTTTAAACAATGCTATTTTACAACTTGAAGAGGTTGATGCCATTGAAATACTATGGGTAAATGACGGGAGCAATGATGACACGTCAAAAAAAATCAATGAAATCATTACTGTAAAAGATGATAAAATTGAGCACGTTTTAATCGAGTTTTCAAGAAATTATGGGCACGAAGCGGCAATGATTGCAGGTATTGATTATGCTACGGGTGATGCTCTTATTTGTATGGATGCCGATTTACAACATCCCCCCGAAAAAATTTCTACGATGCTGTCCGTTTATTCTAGTGGGTTTGACGTGGTTTTGGCACATAGAAAAGAACGAGAGGATAGTAGCCTCTTTAAAAAAGCTTTATCTACATTTTTTTACACTTTTTTAAACGCGATATCAACTTTTAAATTTAATAAAAACGCATCCGATTTTTTTCTTATTTCAAAAAGAGTACAGCAAATACTAAAAGACAATTACAGGGAACGTAACCGGTTTTTAAGAGGGTATGCACAGATAGTAGGATTTAATGCAACACATATTGAATACAATGCTCCAAAACGAATTGCCGGTAAAAGTAATTACTCTTATAAAAAACTAGTTAAATTAAGTTTTGATGCCGTATTCTCGTTTTCAAACAAACCATTGCAGGTAGCGTCTTATATTTCAATATTGTTTGTGTTCTTTACAGTTTCAATAGGGGTGTATAGCTTCGTCACCTATTTTATAGGCGATAAACCCCCTTCTGGATACACAACATTAATTATTTTCACTTCTATCTGTTTTTCTTTTTTGTTTATCATATTAGCTATCTTGTCCATATATTTTTCAAAAGCCCTAGACGAGATAAGGGAAAGACCTATATATATTATAAAAAAATTAGTGAAGGGGTAGCCATTTTAGGATAATCAAGAACTCTTTAATAGAGGCGGAAATCTACGATACAAATGAACATACTTATAGACGCCCATGTTTTTGATGGAAAGTTTCAAGGATCCAGAACCTATATTAAGGGACTTTATTCTGAAATGATCAAAAAAAAAAGTGACTGGCATTTTTATTTTGCCGGAAGCAATGTGGATACTTTACAGGAGGAATTTGGTAGTAAAAAAAACATAACGTACTTAAAATTACGTGCTACAAACAAATATATCCGCTTGCTTTTTGAGCTTCCATACTTGAGTTATAAGCACAAGATAGATTTTTCACATTTTCAGTATGTTTCACCGCCTATAAAAATTGGAAAATATATTGTCACCAATCATGATATTTTATTTGAAGAAGAACGCTTTAAACAGTATTTTCCCAATAAGTACCGATGGGTTAATAGCTTCCTTTTTAAATACGCTGCCCGAAAAGCAAATATATTACTAACCGTTTCAGATTATTCAAAAAATAAAATAAACGAGTTCTATAACATTCCTAAGGAGCAAATTCACGTAACGCCCAATGCTATTCAATTAAATACTGAAACCACTAAAACCAACCTTATAAAAAAGAAGTATGGGTGTGAAAAGTATTTACTGTATGTAAGTCGTGTGGAGCCTAGAAAGAACCATATTTCCGTAGTAAAAGCTTTTATAAACCTAAAATTATATGAACATGGGTATCAACTTGTTTTTATAGGAAATCGGGATATGGAAGATAAGGAGCTAACTAATTATATAACTGAAAACAGAAAGTATTTACAAGATAATTTGCGCTTCTTTTCAAATGTACCAGATACCGATTTAAAACAATTTTACTTAAACGCTGAGGTAGTTGTATACCCTTCTTTTGCCGAAGGATTTGGCATTCCTCCGCTAGAAGGAGCTGTTTATAAAAGGAAAGTGGTTTGTTCCTCTTCCACGGCGATGGCTGAATTTACCTTTTTTAAGTACTTAGTAAACCCAAACAATCAAAAAGAGATAGAAGAAGCGATTTCAAAAGCTCTTAAAGACGATGAAAAAGGGTTAGATAAAATTCAGGAATTTGTGTTACAAACCTATACGTGGTCGAGAGGAGCTGATGTTTTAGAGAAAGAAATTGAAAAACATTATAAATAGATTTTAATTATTATTGTAAATAAGTAATTCATAATAAACTGTTTAAAAAACCCAGGATCTTTTGAAATTAAATATTAAAACGAAATATATAGTATACTTTGGGCTTTTAGTGGCTTTCCTTTTTCGAATGTTTAATTTCAATTATGAAGGGCTTTGGAACGATGAGCTATTTACTGTTTCGTCTGCCCACCCAAATTTATCTATAATTGAGGTTATAAACTACCTAAAAAAGGATATTCACCCTCCATTGCATAATATACTTTGTAATATCTGGATCAAGATATTTGATTATAATGACAAATCATTTCGACTGTTAAATATATTATTTGGGGTTGTTGGTGTGTATTCAGTATATGCCTTGGCAAAACTCTTGTTTAATAAAAGAGTTGGACTATATGCAATGGTTTTTGCAGTCTTAAACCGTTATTTGATAATGTACAGTCAGGAAGTGCGATCGTATGGGTTGCTATTTTTATTGGCTAATTTTTCATTTTACTTCTTTATAAAATTGATTAGGGATGGGTTTAATTTTAAAAATGCGAGCTGGTACATAGTAGTAACAACGGCTATGCTCTACACACATTATTTTGCATTGTTTGTAATTGCCTCGCAGTTTTTCTGTTTCCTATTTTTAATAGATTGGAAAGCGTTCAAAAAAAGAGCACTTAAGTATATAGTTACTTTTCTTTTGCCAAATTTACTATTCCTTTTTTGGGTTCCTATAATATTTAAGCATCTTGATAAGCCAAGAGGTGGTTGGAGAGATGAAGCTAGTCTATCGCTCTTGTTTGAATATTCACATGATTTTTTTAATGATCAGATTTTATCAGTAGTTTCAATATGTTTAGTCATTATTACTTTTTTGTATTTAATAGCTAGAAAGCTTATTCAGTTTAAAGAAATTAAAGTTTTTTTTAATAAATCAAACTATGGTTTAGTTGTATTAATTACTTGGTTTGTGGTTTTCTTTTTTATTCCTTTTATAAAATCAAGTTTTTCTGATACGATGATGTTTAATAGGTATTTTGTACCCCTTATTACTCCTATTATAATAATTCTGGCATTTTATGTAAGCAAAATAAAATCAAAAAATTTGAGAGAAATTGTTTTAATATCAATTATAGGATATAGCATATTGGTACTTTTTTTAAATGACAGCCCTTATTTTGAAAAAGCTACAACATTTAGAGAAACAGTAGAAAATTTAAAAGAAAAAAGTGATGACCCGTATGTTTTACACATTGCTAATAATTGGCGCTTTTTTGATTATTACCTTAGGCAATATAAAATTAGAAAGATAAAAAGTAATTATAAGGCTTTTAGAAAAATGATTGATAAGGAACAACCCGATGAATATTATGTTCTTTTAAATTTAAAGCAAATACCCGAACAATTTAAAAAAGGAGTTCCTTCTTTAAAAGGGTATAAAGAAGCAAATTCGAAAATCTTTAACAACTCAAATAATATTAATGGAAATAAACTCATTAAATATACAAAGACTAATAATTTACACCAGGTAATTAAACCAGAAAAAGATGATTGATACCTGTATTGTTATTCCTTGTTATAATGAGGAAAAACGAATGGAAACTTTAAAAGAAGAGTATGTATCGTTTTTAGAAAATAATAGCGAAACAACTATTTGTTTTGTGGATGATGGATCAAAAGATAATACCTTAAATGTATTACTTGATTTTAAAAACAAACAGCCAAATAACATTAAAATAATACCATTAAAAAACAATCAAGGAAAAGCCGAAGCGGTAAGGAGAGGAATGGTATATTGTAGTGAAAACGTAAACTCAAAATATATTTCTTTTTTAGATGCAGACTTATCAACTAGTCTTCAAGAGTGTTTAAGGCTTAAACAAATTCTTATAAACAATATAGATGTGTGTTTTGTTTTTGGATCTAGGATAGCCAAAGTAGGCTCTACCATTGAGATAGACTATTTCAGGTTTCTAGTAGGAAGAATAATCGCAACTTTTATATCGAAAATATTACAACTCAAAGTATATGATACCCAATGCGGCTGTAAGGTGTTTAAAGGGGATATTGTTCCTCAGTTATTTAAAGAATCATTTACCTCAAAATGGTTGTTTGATGTAGAACTTTTTTTTAGAATGTATAAATTATACGGAAAAAAAGAGGCTGTTGCAAAAATGAAAGAAGTTCCCTTAGATTCTTGGATTGATCCAGGCGGATCAAAAGTTAGTTTCACATATTTTTTTAGACTTTGGATCGATTTATACAAAATTAAGAGTAGATATTTACAGTATAGATAATATGCTTTTAGCTTATACACTTTTGTCATATTTTTAAGTATCTTCAACTCATAAAAAGGATTACTTTGTATGAAAGTTCTACTTAGTGCTATTTACCCGTATATCTATCTGTTATTGTTTTTTACAATACCTTTTGATGAGTACACTCGGGCATTGCCCAATATATTACTACTCATTTTAGTTTTAACCTTTCCTTTTATTGTAAAAAAAGAAGACTTTAAAAAAATTAAAAGCATTGCAATATTAATTTTCTTTGGGTTTTGTCTCTATCTTTTATTTAATTCACTTTTAAAGACTAGCCTACAAGAAGACTTTACAGTTATAAAAAAAGTGCTTTTAAGCTTAGGGCTTGTCATACTTTATATTCCGGTTCAAGATTTTGAAAAAATAAAAAAAGCAATAGTACTCTCTTCGTTGGCCGCCATTGTGTTTTCGGTGATTAATATTGTTGTGTTAACCAATACGATAAACGATTTCCATTTTGGGAGCTCTCCTATAGTTATCGAAGCTTTGCTTATAGACAGGCTGTATTTAGGGTTTTTATGTGTATTGAGTATTTTGGTGTCTTATAGTTTATTAAAAGAAAACTACCATCCTGTAAACCGATATTATCTGGCCAACATTATTATAAACAGCTTATTTTTATTTTTAATAGCTTCAAAAGTTTCCATATTACTCCTTGCTTTATTAATACTGCTTAGGCAGTTGTATAGAAAAAATAAAAAAGTCGGCATCTCGATTGTCATACTTACGGTATTGATTATTTCTTCTCTCTTTATTTTGGCAATAAAAAGCAATGAAGACAAAAAGGAGTCAGCATTTTTACAGAACTTTATTACAAATACAACCACATGGGAAGTTCGCTCCATAACGTGGCAATGTGCGTTTAATGTTATCGAAAACCATACGGTTAATTGGAAAGGGTTTGGTTTTTATGGTACTAAAAACCAAATGGTTTCGTGTTATCAAGACACGATACAAAACGAGTATAAAAAAAATCAATTTATATCAAAACGGTACAATACCCATAATCAATTTCTAGACTTTTATTTAAGCACAGGAATACTTGGGTTTTTATTATTTGGTGCTCTCATTCTAGTCCTTTTTATTAAAAATAGAAAAAGCTTTTTTTACACCGCCCTTTTAGCCTCTTTAGTACTGTATTGTATGGTCGAAAATGTATTTCAAAGACAAATGGGTGCTTATTATATTGGGTTTATCCTCATCATATTATTGTCTAATAAAAGTGTTGTACAAAACAAAATTATAAATGAGGAGTAAAATGCTAGCAAATTGTATTTTTGCTTTCTTAAAATTAAGCTATTAAAACATGAAAATAACAGTTGTAGGAACAGGTTATGTAGGTCTCGTGACCGGAACATGCCTTGCCGAAACCGGAAATGAAGTAATATGTGTTGATATTGACAAGGAAAAGGTCAATGCTATGCGAAACGGTACGGTTCCTATCTACGAACCGCATTTAGATGTTCTTTTTGAACGTAATATAGAAGCCAACCGCCTTCAATTTACCACGTCTTTAGATGAAGGGCTGGAACACGGTGAGATTGTATTTTTAGCATTACCTACTCCCGAAGATGAAGATGGCTCTGCGGACCTTTCATATGTATTAAATGTTGCTGAAGAAATAGGACAGAAAATAAAAACCTATAAAGTAATCGTCGATAAAAGCACGGTACCCGTTGGGACAGCCGAAAAAGTACAGGCGATCATTGCCAAAAATGCTAGTTGCGATTTCGATGTGGTTTCAAATCCAGAATTTTTGAGAGAAGGCTTTGCCGTGGACGACTTTTTAAAACCCGAACGTATTGTTATTGGTTCAAGTAGTGAAAGAGCGACAGCGTTAATGCAAAAATTATATGCGCCCTTTGTTCGTTCTGGAAATCCAATTATTGTCATGGATGAAAAATCGGCAGAATTGACCAAATACGCCGCCAATTCTTTTTTAGCAACCAAGATTACGTTTATGAACGAGATTGCTAATTACTGTGAAAAAGTAGGTGCAGACGTCGATAAAGTTCGCGCTGGTATGGGAACCGATTCCCGAATAGGAAAACGATTTCTATTTCCTGGGATTGGCTATGGTGGCTCATGTTTTCCTAAAGATGTAAAAGCCCTTCAAAAAGCAGGAAAGAATGAAAACTATGATTTTAAGATATTAAATTCCGTTATTGAAGTAAATAAAAATCAAAAAACAATCCTACTTCCAAAAATTGAAGCACATTTTAATGGAGACCTAAACGGAAAACAAATTGCCATTTGGGGACTGGCTTTTAAACCTGAAACCGATGATGTGCGCGAAGCACCAGCTATCGACATGATGAATGGACTGCTTGAAAAAGGGGCGAAACTGACTGTTTTTGATCCTGAGGCAATGCCGAATATAAAAAAACAATTTGGTGATAAACTAAAGTATGCAGACTCCATGTACCAAGCCTTAGAAGGGGCTGAGGTATTATTAATTTGTACAGAGTGGAGTATTTTCAGAACACCCAATTTCAGTAAAATAAAAGAACAATTAAAGAGTCCAGTTATTTTTGACGGAAGGAATTTGTATCATGTTGAAGATGTTAAAAATGAAGGCTTTACCTATATTTCCATAGGAAGAAACTAAAACGAGATGAAAAAGATATTAATTACTGGTGCCGCAGGTTTTTTGGGATCCCATCTATGCGATCGATTCATCGCAGAAGGATTTAAAGTAATAGGGATGGACAACCTTATTACGGGTGACCTAAAAAACATTGAACATCTTTTTCAAAATAAAAACTTCCATTTTTATCATCACGACGTTACTACATTTGTTCACGTGCCTGGCGATGTAGATTATATTTTACATTTTGCTTCACCAGCTAGTCCTATTGATTATTTAAAAATCCCGATTCAAACCCTTAAAGTAGGCTCTTTGGGCACACATAACCTGCTTGGGTTAGCAAAAGAGAAAAACGCCAGAATTCTTATTGCCTCTACTTCCGAAGTTTATGGAGATCCGTTGGTGCATCCACAAAATGAGGAATACTACGGAAATGTCAACACCATTGGCCCCAGAGGCGTGTACGATGAAGCAAAGCGGTTTCAGGAGTCTATAACGATGGCATATCACCGTTTTCACGGCTTAGAGACTAGAATTGCCCGAATTTTTAATACCTACGGCCCTAGAATGCGATTAAACGACGGTCGCGTAATACCGGCGTTTATAGGACAGGCGCTACGAGGTGAAGATTTAACGGTATTTGGAGACGGTTCTCAAACACGCTCTTTTTGCTACGTAGATGATCAAGTTGAAGGTCTTTATAGGTTGTTAATGAGTGATTACGCATTACCGGTTAATATTGGTAACCCCCATGAGATAAGTATTTTAGACTTTGCCGAAGAAATAATTAAGCTAACTGGAACCCAACAAAAAATTATTAATAAACCGTTGCCGAAAGACGATCCCATGCAACGGCAACCAGATATTACAAAAGCACAAGAAATATTGGGATGGCAACCTAAAGTTTCTAGAGAAGAAGGATTAAAAACCACCTTTAAATATTTCAAGGGATTTTCAAAAGAAGAACTGTTTAAAAGCGAACACAAAAACTTTTCAAAGCATATTAGAAAATAAAAATGATTTTTAAAAGTGGAAGATATTCAGGCTATTTAAGGCCTATAACCTATGTGATTGATCTATTGATCATTCACCTATGGGCGTATTGTTTTTTCTCTGAAACATACGATATCATCAACTTTATAGCTTTTGTTACATTAGGATGGATTATACTTTCCTTAAAATCAAGTTTTTATGAAATCTATCGCTTTACCCATGTTGCAAAAATCATGTCGCTCATAGGCAAGCAATCCATTATTTTCTTCTTAATCGTATTTTCTTATTTCGGAATTTTTATTGAAGAAAACCAAAACACATTTGTAGCATTAAATTATGTGCTTTTAGCAATGACCTGTATTACCATTGTAAAATTCACCATATATTTTCTACTTAAAAAATATCGGTTATTAACAGGGGGTAATTACAGAAAAGTGGTAATCATCGGCTTAAATAAGAAAACAGATCTGCTGCGAAAATTTTTCTCCGATAACCCAGAGTATGGCTATCATCTTGAAAAATCGTTTAACCTCAAAGGGCCTAATAAAAGCTCTATTGAAGAATGTATAGAATTTATAAACGCTAATAATATTGATGAGATTTACTCCTCTGTTGCAGAAGTAAATAATAAAGAGCTTATTCAACTAATTGATTTTGTAGATAACAACCTAAAAACCTTAAAATTTCTTCCAGATAATAAGGAAATTTATAGTAAAAAATTAGATTTTAGTTATTACGGCGTGTTACCCATTTTATCATTGCGTAAAATTCCAATCGACGAGCCATTTAATCAATTTATAAAAAGGGGTTTTGATATCCTTTTATCTATTCTTGTAATTGTTGGCATCTTATCTTGGCTTACACCAATTTTGGCTATTTTCATTAAATTAGGGTCAAAAGGCCCCGTTTTTTTCAAGCAAAAGCGGAATGGATTGGACTATGAGGAGTTTTTTTGTTACAAGTTTCGGTCTATGAAACCAAACCCTATGGCGCATTTGCATCAAATTAAAAAAGGGGATAAAAGGGTTACTTGGATTGGTAGAATACTCCGTAAAACCAGTATAGACGAGATGCCGCAATTTATTAATGTCCTTAAAGGCGAAATGTCTGTCGTGGGTCCACGTCCCCACATGGTTAGTCACACGCATATGTATGCTGGGCGTATTGACAAATTTATGGTTCGTCATTTTATAAAACCTGGAATCACTGGTTTAGCTCAAGTAAGCGGATATCGTGGAGAAGTGGAAAATGAGAATGACATTATTAATCGAGTTAAATACGATATTTTTTATCTAGAAAACTGGTCGTTATTCTTAGATCTTAAAATTGTTTTTCAAACCATCTACAATGCCATAAAGGGCGACAAAAAAGCATATTAAAGCTTTTCTATTACTTTAATAAAAATATCAAATTGAGTTTCAAAGTTAAATGCTTTTATGGCTTCTTCTTGCACTCTTTTTTTCTGAAAAGTTTTCAGCTGAACTTCTGATAATTCTAAAATAAACTGCTGTAAAGCATTAAAATCTGAAACAGGAATGTTCCACCCTAACTGATGTTTTTCAACAAGCTCCCCACCTTCTCCACCTGCAAAATAAAGAACAGGCAGTCCCAAACGAGTATATTCAAAAACTTTTGAAGGAACCGAGCCGTAAATTCTATTGGTCAGCGGAATAAAAGCAAGGTCATACTGCTGTAGAGCTTTATGCAAATCATTTCGGTTTAATTCGCCGTGATAAAAAATATTCTTCTTTTGTACCCGTGAAATTTCTTCCGCTTCTGGTCCGGCTCCATACAGATGAAGTTCAACATGACTTGGCAGTTCTATTTTATTACGAATTTTAGTCAGTCCTTGTGCCACGCCTAATAATCCAGCATAAACAAGGGTAATGGGTTTTTTAATAGGTTTTTCAGGAACGGAAGGAGGCGTAAAATCTGGAATATTTCGGTATAAAAAAGTGGGGGTATTAGTAAGATTTTTTGCGTGTGTTAGAATTTCTTCAGATTGACCCACTAAAAGATTTGATTTCTGGTAGCAAAATCGCTCCATTTTCTCCAACATTGAATAATAGAATCCTTTTTGTAGTAAACCCATTTCCAACCCAGCCAGCGGCCAAAGATCTGAAACGTTTAAAATTCGTTTTTTGTCAAATAACCAACTCCAAATAACAGCGGTAAAGCCAACAAAAACTGGAGAATATTGTATAAAAACCTTTTTTGGGGTTCTTTTAAATAAAAAAAAGAAAGACAAAGCAATCGAAAATGAAACCATAGAAACCAAACGCAAAAACTTGTTTGAAGAGTTACTAGCCCATAACCACAGGCGATGTATTATCAAGCCTTCATCATTTTCTTTTTTATAGAGACTGTTTTTGTAGCCTTTAAATTTTTTTCCAGTTGGATAATTCGGCATTGGACAAACGATATGAACGGTAAAGCCCGATTTGTGTAGTGACGTGGCCAATGTATGCATACGGTTAGATGCAGCTCCTTTTTCTGGAGGAAAGTAATTGGTAATCAGTAAAATTTCCTTAGTGTTCATAGCGACTGGCAATGATTTCTACAATACGCTCTGCCGCGTGACCGTCCCATTTTGGAATTGGTTTATATTGAGGCCACTTTTTAGTTTTTAAATCTTTAAAAGCAGTATCAATTTTTTTGAAGTCATTCCCCACCAATCTATTTGTGCCCAATTCACAAGTTTCCGGTCGTTCGGTTGAATCTCTAAACGTCATACAAGGTACATTTAAAACGGAAGCTTCTTCCGTAATCCCACCCGAATCTGTTAGCACGGCTTTGGCATGTTTTATAAGGTATATAAATGATAAGTAGCTTTGTGGCTCTACACAATGTAGGTTTTTAAACGTAAGATTGGCAGCGTCTAACATATTTTGCGTGCGAGGATGTACCGGAAAAATAATCGGTATTCCATCAGATTTGGATACGATTTCTTTTAATAAATCAGAAAAAGACCCCTTTGCATCCACATTAGAAGGTCTGTGTAATGTTAACACATAATATTGCTTTTCTTTAAGCTTTATATCATCCCAAAAATTTGGTTTTTTAATGTTGGGCAAATTTTTCTTCAGGGTATCTATCATGACATTTCCCACAAAAAAAATTCGGTTTTCAGGTACACCGGCGTGTCGTAAATTGCTATTGGCAGTTTCTGAGGTTGTAAAAAAATAATCGGTAATACTATCGGTGACCATTCTATTTATTTCTTCAGGCATTTTAAGGTCACCAGAGCGTATTCCAGCTTCAATATGAGCCACTTTTACATGCGCTTTTTTGGCAACAATAGCGCAGGCCATAGTTGAAGTTACATCACCTACAACCATTACAAGATCGCTTTTATTTTCTGCTAATTCCTTTTCAAAACCAATCATTATTGCAGCCGTTTGGCTTGCTTGCGAACCACTTTTAACGTTGAGGTTTACATTGGGTTCAGGGATGTTTAATTCGTTAAAAAATGTTTCGCTCAGATTTTTGTTATAATGTTGGCCTGTATGTATAAGCCGGTATTGAAGAGCTTCATGATTTTCAATGGCGTGAATTATAGGAGCTATTTTCATAAAGTTAGGTCGCGCTCCCGCTACAATGGTTATTTTCATCATGATATATTTCTAAGCAAGTAATTCAAAAGTACAAATTACTTTTGCGCCTCTCTTAATTAATAGAAAACCTTTCAACTAAGTTTTGAAACAAACTGCTTTAATTTCCCACTTTGGCTACGTTTTAATGTTTTCACTCGTTTGTAAGTAATGTTGAGAGTGCTTTCAACGTATTTTGAGAGTGCTTTCTCGATGTTTTTAAGATTATCTGTGGTTAGTGCTTTCTCTGCAACATATACAATTGTAAACGCATCTAAAGCAGTTTGTTCTATTACAAATTCTTTTACATTTCCATCTTCTTCAATTACGCTTTTTGTTACGTAATAAAAGGTATGACCAGGAACTGTTTTTCCATCTTTTAAAATGGCATTATCGTTAGACCGCCCTATTAATCGCTTTAAAACAGGCTTTTTAGCAGTGGCATTTTCATCTAAAACTCCAACGTCACCCACATCATACCGTATAAATGGATGGGCCTTGTTGTAAAGTGAGGTAACGACAATACGACCGCTTTCCCCCTTTTTAACAGGTTGGTTGCTTTCATCTACAATTTCAATAAAAAGGGTTTCATTGTTTGCTTGAAATTCCCCGTCAGTATTGGTAAAAGCCAATAAATCAAGTTCGCTAGCACCATATTCGTTTACAACTGGAACACCAAATTGTTTTTCTAACAATTTTTTATCGCTATCATACAGCATTTCGCTGGTAACAATACACGTTTTTAAGGTAGGGCAAATCGATTTTAATAGTACGTTTTTTTTCTGAAGGTATTTGGCGAATAAAACAATAGAACTTGTATGACCATTGATGTAATCAAACTTTTTTCTTCGGAAAACATTTAAAAATTCTTCCAGTTTTTCGTCGGAAAGATCAAAAATCGGAAACCGGTACCGGTTGCTCAACCTATCTTTTAACCGCTCTTTTTGATAGCCTTTTAAATCTAATGGGATACCATAAAAACGGGCTTGGAAAGAAGAGTCAAGATCAATTCCGTGCCAACCAAAACGATTTATAATTACGGCCCATGTCATGGCATGGCAAAATTTGTCCTTTGCAAAAAACAACGGTGTTCCGCTAGAACCAGAGGTGTAACTGGTATAACTATTATGCTTTGAAAAACCGTGAGAAAGCCTTTTTTTTATGGGAATTTGTATATCACTTTTCGTTAAAATGGGGATATCTTCCCATTTTTTAATAGCAGTATCGCCAATAAAAGATTGATAAAATGAATTTTCCCGCATATGATAATCAAACATCTTTTGCCGGCTGTCTTTTACATAGGTTTCGTAGTCGGTTTCTGAAATCTGCTGAATCTCTCGTAACCGTTTTTTTGCTTCCCGAATAGGAAACCCCTTTAACCGTAATGTAGTTTCAAATAAATTCAACCTAAAAAATTAGGGCTTCAAGTTACAAACAATTATTTTTGAAGTCGAAAAAATTCCTTCCTATGAACATCTTAATATTAGGCTCTGGTGGCCGCGAACATACATTTGCATATCAAATTGCAAAAAGTGAATTATGTGACTCATTATTTGTAGCACCCGGAAATGCCGGTACCGAATCCATCGCTACCAATCTAGCTCTTAAAGTAACCGACTTTAAAGCTATTGAAGCCGCTGTTGTAAAACACGAAATAAAGATGGTGATTGTAGGACCAGAAGATCCTTTGGTGCAAGGAATAGCCGACTATTTCTCTTCTTCAGAAACATTAAAAAACGTTATGCTTATTGGCCCTTCAGAAAGAGGTGCTTTATTGGAAGGAAGTAAAGAACGCGCCAAAGAGTTTATGGCGATGCACAATATCCCAACCGCAGCGTATGAAAGTTTCACCAAAGAATCATTGGAAGCAGGAAAAGCATTTCTGGAAACACTGCAACCACCTTATGTGTTAAAAGCTGATGGACTAGCCGCCGGAAAAGGCGTTTTAATATTAGAAGATATTGAAGAAGCAAAAGCTGAACTCGAAAGTATGCTAGGTGGAAAATTCGGTGATGCGAGTAATACTGTTGTTATTGAAGAGTTTTTAGATGGAATAGAATTAAGTGTTTTTGTATTAACAGATGGTAAAAACTACAAAATATTACCAACCGCAAAAGACTACAAACGTATTGGTGAAGGGGACACAGGTTTAAATACAGGTGGAATGGGCGCCATTTCCCCAGTTCCATTTGTAGATAAAACGTTGATGGAAAAAATTGAAGACCGAATTGTAAAACCGACGGTGGAAGGCCTTCAGAAAGAAGAGATTGATTATAAAGGATTTGTTTTTATAGGATTGATTAAGGTGAATAACGAACCCTATGTAATAGAATACAATGTGCGAATGGGCGATCCAGAAACCGAAGTCGTGCTACCAAGAATTAAAACCGATTTAGGGAAATTATTGCAAGCAACTTTTCAGCAAAAATTAAATACGATAGATTTAGAAATAGACAATCGTGCCGCTACGACGGTCATGTTGGTTTCGGGTGGGTATCCTGAAGGGTATGAAAAAGGAAAAGAAATTAAAGGTGTTGAATCGATTGAAGGTTCCATTGTTTTTCATGCAGGAACGACAACAAAAGAAGGAAAATTGGTTACGAATGGCGGAAGAGTAATGGCCGTTACTTCATTAGATGAAGATTACAAAAAAGCACTAAAAAAATCCTACCAAAACATAGAAAAACTATCTTTTGACAGGATGGAATACCGTACCGATATAGGGTTTGACTTAGTCTAAGTTCCCTTCTTCGTATGTATATGTGTTTTCGGTACTTTCGTCAAATTGTTTTAATTGCAACATCCAATAAACAAAAGCGACTGTCCCTATGATAATGAATATCCATGAGAATATATTTGCTAACCACCAGCTGTCTAATTCTAAGTTACGTAAGGCATCGTAAGGTATAAAAAGTACATTCTCAAATAAATCTTCAATACCGTAAAACAAATCTTTCAATTCCATATCTGTATATTTATGGTGCAAAAATAGAAAATACCCACTATGCTTACAAGCTTTTTCGGAAAATCTAAACCAATTAATTTCGTCGTCTTTGGGGCGGTCATCTTTCTTGGTTATGTTTTTGGTGCGTTGATACAAGTTGACAATGCACTGAATATATCACAACTACTTATAAATTTCTTTTTTATTGGCTGGTCTGTGTTTGCGGTATTCTTATTAGATTTTATTGTCCGAAAGAATGATCTTACCTATAAAAACACCTTTACAGTATTATTATTTACTTTCTTTTTAATCACGTTGCCTGTTATTTTTTTAGATCGGAATATACTCTTTGCCAATGTGTTTCTGTTAATGGCTTTTAGAAGGCTAGTCAGTCTTTCTTCAGAAAAAAACAGTGAACGAAAAATTTTCGATGCTTCCTTATGGATTGCAGTCGCTGCACTCTTCTACTTTTGGAGCCTGCTGTTTTTTGTATTATTATTTTTTTCCATACTTCAAAAACCGGAAACCAACCACAAACAACTCATTATTCCTTTTATAGGTTTTGCTACAATATTAATGTTAGCAACCACCTATCATTTACTCATTA
Source organism: uncultured Marixanthomonas sp. (assembly GCA_913057965.1). Classification (GTDB taxonomy): domain Bacteria; phylum Bacteroidota; class Bacteroidia; order Flavobacteriales; family Flavobacteriaceae; genus Marixanthomonas. The sequence continues at coordinate 21,589 of CAJXPE010000002.1, forward strand.
ACGACTCGTTTGCTTGGTTAATAGAATGGATAAAACCTGTTGTAAGTTTTGATTTTTCAGCGTATCATTCTATAAAAATTCTCGTTCCTGCTGCTATTATGGCTACATTTTTAATTTGGTCATTGCCCTTTAGAATTATCAAAATTGCTTCTTTATCAAAAAAGGAAAAACCGAATGCTGTTTTATTACTGATTACTTTGGGAGTTTGTGTTTTTATAGCCCTTCTTAGCCCTCAAAAAACAGGGGCAGAATTATTTTTTATCATAGCACCCCTGTCGGTGATTGTGGCAAATTATATTGAAAACATTCAAGAAGCTCGATTTAAGGAAGGATTACTCTGGTTAATTGTTTTGTTGCCAGTTGTATTGTTGTTTATATGAAAGCTCTTGACCTAAAAATTTTAGAAACCGAATTGCAAAAACGCCTACAGTATCCATATCTCTGGGGCCGCAAGCAAAATGATTTTTGGGATGGCTACACAAACTTTATTTATACCACTCCAACTTGGGAAGACCTTATGCCAAAAATGGCTGAGGTTGTTGAAGCATATAACTTGAACAAACGCGACCTATTCAATTACACCATAAACCGCTGGTACAACTTTTGGAGCGCAACAGCTGTGGAACACATTTTTACAAGCTTGCCCAAAGTGACACCTTCAAAAAACCAAAAAGATCGTTTGGTCGATTTCACAATTCACGGTATTCCGTTTGACCATAAAACCACTATTTTCCCCAAACAATTTAAAAAATCAATCGATTATGCAAAAAATAATGAAAAAGAACTGATTGCATGGTTGTACGATAATCAAAGTACCCAACAACGACATCACTTAAAAAACCGGCTGTTTATTGTGGTGTTTGATGAAAAAGGAGAACATTGGAAATTGAAAGCTAATCTTTCATTACTTCAAATTGAAATAGAAAAATATGTTTCAAATTACAATCCTAACACCCTACATTCCCTTACTTTTGCAGACAATTCAAAAGCGTTAAGCGCAATTATTTGGGTAACAAAATGAATTACATAGGCTCCAAACACAAACTTTCTTCTTTTATTTTCGATACCGTTACTTCGGTCTGCGGAAACGATTTATCGCAAAATATCTTTTGCGATCTTTTCGCTGGGACCGGAATTGTAGGCAGGACGTTTAAACCTCATGTAAAACAAGTAATAGCAAATGATGTAGAGTTTTACAGCTATGTGTTAAATAGAAACTATATTGGAAATTATACTGAAATAACTTCCGAAAATTTGCTATCTCAATTAAACGATTTAGAAGGAGAAAAAGGGTTTATTTTTAATAATTATTCTGAAGATGGAGAAGCCGGTCGATTGTATTTTACTTCAGAAAACGGACAAAAAATTGACGCTGCCCGCCAACAAATTGAAACGTGGCAAAAAAATGCAGCAATTGACGAGAATCAGTATTATTTTTTACTGGCTTCTTTATTAGAAAGTGCCGACAAAGTGGCGAATACCGCTTCGGTGTACGGTGCATTCTTGAAAAAAATAAAAACTTCTGCAGCAAAAAAAATAGTGATTTGTCCTGCAACATTTCAGAAAACAGACCATTCGCATCACGTGTTTCAAAAAGACAGTAATATATTAATCAAGAAAATTGAAGGCGATATTTTGTATTTAGATCCGCCGTACAATGCCCGTCAATACGGCGCAAACTATCATCTACTCAATACTATTGCAAAAAAGGATACCTTTATACCGAAAGGTAAAACGGGTTTACGCACGTACTATAAAAGCGATTATTGTAAAAAAGGCGAAGTGTTGCAATCGTTTACTGAGTTGATTGAAAATGCACAATTTAAATACATCTTTTTAAGTTACAATAACGAAGGATTAATGAGCCGCGATGAGGTGAAAACTGTAATGAAGCGGTTTGGCAAGTACAGCTTAGAAACTAAAAAATACCAACGTTTTAAGGCCGATAAAACCGAAAGCAGAAACCATAAAGCAGATGCAACGGTTGAGTATTTGCATATTTTGGAAAAAAAATAGGGTTTCGATACGATTTCAAAATCCTTTAGATTTTGAAATCACTCAACCACCCTTATACATTAATTTTAAAAGATAGTAATAAACAAAATAATAATAAAAGACCAATTGTAAGACGGTTTAATGGATTTATGAAATGCCTCAGCATTTTGTAAATTTGTACCGAAACCACCGATTTAAAAATAAAACTTATGTTTAGCGATAAAGCCAACGGAATATTTCAAGAAGTAATCAATAAGTATCATGAAATTGATACAGTAAATCAACCCTTTACGAATCCATATGATAAAGATTCAGAGTTAATTGAACATTTATTGTATAGAAAATGTTGGATTGATACCGTACAATGGCATTATGAAGATATTATACGCGACCCGAACATCGATCCTGCTGGAGCGTTATTGTTAAAGCGTAAAATTGACGCCTCTAATCAAGACCGTACAGATACAGTAGAGTACATTGATAGTTATTTTCTTGAAAAATTTAAGGACGTACAAGTAAAAGACAATGCTAACATTAATACCGAAAGCCCAGCTTGGGGTATAGACCGTTTGTCTATCTTGGCATTGAAAGTTTACCATATGAACGAAGAGGCCAATAGAAAAGATGCTTCTCAAAAACACCAAATGGCCTGTAAAGCAAAGCTGAATGTATTGCTAGAGCAGCGTGTGGATTTAAGTACGGCAATCAATCAATTGTTGGACGATATTGCCAATGGCGATAAGTATATGAAAGTATACAAACAGATGAAAATGTACAACGACGATGAGTTGAACCCGGTACTTCGAGGTGAAAAATAATTTAAGGTGGCTGAGTAATTTAATTCCGTGATGGCACATCACGGAATTAAATTATATCGAAGCCCCGGTATCAAATTAAGAGCTTATCATGCCCAAGCCTTCTCACATTCTTGTAATCCGTCTCTCTGCAATGGGTGATGTAGCGATGACTGTTCCAGTGTTGCAGGTTTTTGCTAAAATGTATCCGGAAGTTAAGTTAACCGTTGTTTCAAAAAAACATTTTAAGCCTTTTTTCAAGTCCATTCCAACAGTTGATTTTATTGAGGCAGATGTATATGGAGATCATAAAGGCTTTGGATTACTTAAATTGGCTAATGAAGCAAAATCGAAAGGAATAGATGCTGTTGCCGATTTGCACAATGTAATTCGTTCAAAAATAATATCAAATTACCTGCGAGTACGAGGCCTACAAACTGCAACGATTGATAAGGGAAGGGAAGAAAAACGACAACTAACCGCTTCAGAAAACAAAAAATTTGCACAACTAAAAACCACACACCAACGATACGCCGATGTTTTTGAAAAACTAGGGTTCCCGTTAAAACTTTCCAATCATACGTTTCCTGAAAGACAACCTCTTAATAAAAGATTACACAGTTTAATTGGGCAGCACACCAAAAAAGCAATTGGGATCGCTCCTTTTGCAGCTCATGACAGTAAAATGTATCCGCTGGAATTAATAAAAAAGGTGATTTCAGAAATACATAAAACTGAAAAGTTTAAAATATTCCTATTTGGTGGTGGAAAAGAAGAGGAAGAGACCTTAAAAGACATCGCTTCCAATTTTGAAAATGTGGAAAATGTAGCCGGACAATTGACTTTTGAAGAAGAATTAGCATTGATATCAAACTTAGACGGTATGCTCTCCATGGATAGTGGTAACGGACATCTTGCTGCTATGTTTGGTATTCCAGTTATTACACTTTGGGGCGTAACACATCCATTTGCTGGTTTTGTTCCGTTTAATCAGCCAATGGCTAATCAGCTAACAGCGGATAGAGAACAATACCCATTGATTCCTACTTCTGTTTATGGGAATAAATTTCCGGAAGGGTATAACAACGCGATACAGAGTATTAAACCTGAAAAAGTGGTGAACGCAGTTTTAAAAACGTTCTAGTTTTTAAACATCATCATAATCTATAGACAACGTCGCAGTAGTAGGATGCGCTTGACACGTTAATATCAAACCGTCTGCAATTTCATCATCAGTTAAAATTTGATTTTTGCGCATTTCGGCTTTACCTTCGGTAATTCGAGCGATACACGTACTGCAAATTCCACCTTGGCATGAATACGGAGGATCTAAATCGTGATCTAACGCTGCTTCTAGCACCGATTTTTTCTGAGGCATCGTAAAGGATTCCTCTTCGTCATCTAGCGTAATAGTTACTTTTGTATCGCCATCATGAGCTTTAGTCAAGAGGCCTTTTTCTGCAGTGTTGAACAATTCAAAAAGAATCTGTTTTTCGTTGATTCCGTTTTCTTTTAAAGTTGAAGAAACTTCATCAATCATCGGTTCCGGGCCGCATAAATAAAAGGAATTAAAGGTGGTGTCTTTAAATTTATTCTTCAGCAAAAGATTAATTGTAGAACGCTCTATTCTACCAAAAAGAGAGTCACTTTCTAGTTTTCTACTGTAAATAAATTCAACAAATAAGCGGTCTTTATACTTTTTAAGAAGGTCGAGAATCTCAGAATGAAACATCGTTTCGGATAGCGATTGATTTCCGTAGACTAATAAAAAGGTACTGTCGGGAACTTCTTTTAAAACAGTTTTTACAATAGAAAGCACGGGTGTAATTCCGCTTCCGGCCACAAATGCGGCATAATTATTAGAGATGTTTCCAGCTTCTTCATCTGTAGGGTCAAAAACAAACTTTCCCTCAGGTGGGAATACTTCTAACGTATCACCTACTTTTAATTTCGTGTTGGCAAAGACCGAAAATAGGCCTTTTTCCACTTTTTTCACTCCTACTTTTAATTGTCCAGTATTAGGGGCACAACAAATAGAATAAGCGCGTCGTAATTCGGTATCACCAAACGTATGTTTTATAGTAATATATTGGCCGGCTTTAAAAGAAAAGGTTTCTTTTAATTCATCGGGAATCGTAAAGGTAATCGATACAGCGTTAGGGGTTTCCTTGTTTACTTCGGAAACGGGTAGCGAATAAAAGCCACTCATAGTTTTCAATTTTTTTGCAAACTTACAAAGGAAAATGATTTCGGTAATGGAAATCTGTCAATTACAACCAATTTTTAACGTTATAACCCTAAAGAAACCAAAAAGAACCTTATTTTTACAGCTTATTTATTGCTTTTATATACTAAAAGCAACGCTTTTAAGTTACAGTATTATACTAAATTAACACAATTTTGAAAGGCATATATAAAACTACTCTCTTTTTGTTGGCTGTTGTTCTTTTAGCAGCTTGTTCACGAAAAAAAAATACCTTTTTAAGCCGTAATTTCCATGCGGTAACAGCAGAATACAATACGTTGTACAATGGAAATTTAGCGTTTGAAGACGGAAAAGAGCAATTGGCGGCTAGCTATCGTGATAACTTTTGGGAAATTCTTCCCGTGGAGCGCATCGATCTAGATGAAAATGCCACGTTACCAGGAGAATCTAAAAACCCTAACTTTAACCGAGCCGAAGAAAAAGCAGCAAAAGCCATTCAAAAGCATTCGGTGTATGTAAATAATAAAGAACACAATCCACAAGTTGACGAAGCCTATATGTTATTGGGTAAAGCGCGTTATTATGACGGACGTTTCATTCCTTCGTTAGATGCTTTTAACTTTATTCTAGATCGATACCCTACAAGTAACAACATCACCAATGCGAACGTATGGAAGGCAAAAGCCAACATTCGGTTAAACAACGAAGAAGTAGCGTTAGAAAACCTGCAAGAACTTTTAGAAGATGTAGAGCGTGAAAAAATTGAAATGGATGAAGAAGAATTGTCTGACGTAGCTGCGATTATGGCCGAAGCGTATGTTAATATGGATTCCATTCCTGAAGCATTACCTTTTATGAAAATAGCTTCGGAAAACGTAAAAGACAACGAACTTAAAGGTCGTTATAATTACATTAAAGGGCAGTTGTACAATCGGGTAGGCGAACGCGACAGTGCCAATATGGCTTTCGATCAAGTGATTGAGTTAAACCGAAAAGCACCACGGGTGTATATGATTAATGCATATATCGCCAAAGCGAGGAATTTTGATTACGATAACGAAGATAAAACAGCATTTTTAGAGCTATTAAATGAATTGGCGGAAGATCGAGAAAATCGTCCATATTTGGATAAAATTTACAACCAGATTGGTGAGTACTATTACAATTTAGATAGTATAAACACGGCCGTTAAATTTTACAATAAATCTATTCAAGAGCAATCACAAGATAGAACGTTGCAATCTAAAAATTATGAAACGCTGGCCATCATAAATTTTGATGCTACCGAATACAAAAATGCCGGAGCGTATTATGACAGTACATTGACAAATTTAGAGGTAAACACAAAAAAGCATCGACGTATTAAGAAGAAACGTGAAAACCTGGACGATGTCATAAAATACGAAGATATTGCTATTAAAAACGATAGTATTTTACGTTTTGTAAATATGAGCGAAGCCGAGCAATTAGCTTATTTTACTAATTACACCACAAAGCTGAAAGAAAAAGCCGTTGCCGATTCCATCGCGAGGGTAAAAGAGCAACAAAGTATTGCCAACAATGAATTTTACCAGAAAAATACAAATTCTGGGGGTCCAGCGGCGAGTGGAGGCACGTTCTATTTTTACAACCCAACCACTGTAGCCTATGGAAAACAAGAGTTTAGTAAAGTTTGGGGAGACCGTAAATTAGAAGATAACTGGAGGCGTTCAGACAAGCAAACTTCGTTGATTGAGGAAGAAGATGCTTTTGCGGAAGAAGAAATTTCAGATAATGAGCGTTTTGATCCGCAAACCTACATTGCAAAAATCCCAACCGATCAAAAAGTGATCGACAGTTTAACTGGCGACCGGAATTTTGCCTATTATCAATTAGGACTGATTTACAAAGAAAAATTCAAAGAATACGACCTTGCAACAAACCGACTTGAAAAAGTGTTGACTTTCAACCCAGAAGAGCGGTTAATCCTTCCGTCTAAATACAATTTGTATAAAATATATGACTTGAATGAAAATGAGGCACTGGCAAATCAGTATAAAAATGATATTATAACCAATCATCCAGATTCGCGGTACGCTGAAATATTACGCAATCCAAACACTGCTTTAGCAACCGACGAGTCGAGCCCAGAATTTAAATACAAACAACTGTACAAAGATTTTGAAGCGTCTAAATATCAACATGTTATTGAGCAAAGCGATGCGTATATTTCACAATATACCGGAACAGACATCGTTCCAAAGTTTGAACTTTTAAAGGCTACAGCAATTGCACGTCAACAAGGATTTGAAGCCTATAAAAAAGCATTGAATTTTATAGCGTTGAATTATCCAAATTCCGAAGAAGGACAGCAAGCTGAATTTATTTATGGCAAGACACTACGCACTATTGAGTCTAGTGACTTTGTTCCCGACGAAGAAGCCAAAAGCTGGAAAGTAGTTTATAAATTTGACAGCACCGACGAAGAAGCCGCACAGGCCTTAAAAGAAAAATTATTAGAAGCAATTGATGCATATCGATATACAAATATTAGTGCATCACTGGATTATTATTCCCCACAAACCAAATTGGTTGTAATCCATGGTTTAAATACCAAAACAGGCGGACGCAATTTTGCACAAGCTTTAAAAGAAAACAAAGACTTTAAAATAAAGAAACCTTCTTTTGAAATTTCAACGCCTAATTATAAAATTATTCAGATTCATAAAAATTTAGATGATTATCTAAATATTGAAAATGAACCTGTAAACTAACAAAGACAAACCTTTAAATCTTAAACGTATGTTTTCAGAAAAAAAAGAAAGAACCGGACAAGAACCTAGTAGCGGACAAAATCGAATTAATGAAGGTACAACACTAGAAGGTGATGTGGTTTCAAAAGGATTTTTTAGAATAGACGGAACTGTAAAAGGAAATATAAAAACCCCTTCAAAAGTTGTATTGGGTAAAACCGGCTACATTAACGGCACGCTTACATGTGAAAATGCAGATATTGAAGGCAAATTTGAAGGAAATCTAGACGTTTCTGGAACATTATCCTTAAAATCTACGGCTAATATTGAAGGCGAAGTAGTTGCTGGAAAATTAGCTGTAGAGCCTGGAGCTACTTTTAATGCTTCGTGTGTTATGAAAGGCACTCAAAAAGAAGCAAAACCCAAAAGCGAAACAAAGCTTAAAGAAGCTGAAGCAACTAAGGCGAGCCCCTATGATAGGCAACAGCGCGCTAAAAAATCAACTGAACCTCTTAAATAACGGTGGCTAACGATAAAAATAATAGTTTAAAACGATGGGCAGCACTTAGTGCTATAGCCATTGAAATGGCTGTAGTGATCTATCTTTTCGTCCGTGGTGGCCAATGGTTAGACACCGAGTATAATGACGGCGGAAAGCTCTATGTAATTTTCGGAACACTTTTAGGTGTAGGCCTCTCTCTTTACTTGGTAATAAAACAAACCAACCGGTTGAATAAGTAAAAATGGCCAAAAGTTTTAAATTTTTAGCTGTTCTGGGAGGTGTATTGATAGTAATATTCATAATACATTTAACCTCATTATATTATTTAAATTTTCCTCTTTTTAAAAATCAAATTGTACTTTCTTACCTAGTTAATTTTATCCTCGCTGGGATTATTTTGTTGGTAATTCAGCGTTCGCTAAATAAAAAATCTTCTCAAGCGGGATTTATTTTTATGGCTGGTAGTGGGTTAAAATTTCTTTTTTTCTTTCTTATTTTCTACCCGGCATATAGAGCTGACGGTAGCATGCAGACCATTGAATTTGTTACTTTTTTCATTCCGTACGCCGTCTGTCTTACCTTAGAAGTTGTGTATCTTTCCAAAAGGCTTAATAATCAAGTATATTGACCTTTTTAGTAATAAAAAAAAGACGCAAAATTGTTTTTACAATAAAATATATAACTGTATTTTTGCACCGATTTTTAAGGACATCACTATTTGTGTACTATGCAAAAGCCATTTATAGCTAAGATTTTATTTTTAATAGTTATTTTATCAGGAGTAACTACAGCCTATGCTCAAGAGGTTGAAAAAAACCCTCAAACACATGAGCTAACTGAACAAGAAGACAGTGAGAAAAAATCTAAGATACAGGAGTATATTAATCATCACCTGTTAGACTCTTATGATTTTACATTTTTCTCAGACGAAGAAGCAGGAAAGCATTATGGTTTCCCGTTGCCCGTGATTATTTTCGATGACGGTTTAAAAGTATTTTCTTCTTCAAAATTTCACCACGGTGAAACAGTAGCTGAGGTAGATGGTAATCACTACAAATTATACCATTCAAAAATATACAAAACTAACGCTGCCGGCGATATAAACTACGATGAGGAAGGTCACGCTACAAACGACAAACCGTTAGATTTTTCTATCACCAAAAACGTAGTAACTATGGTGTTGGTGTCAATTCTTATGTTTTTCTTATTCCGTGCGCTTGCAACATCGTATAAGAAAAATAAAAGCATTCCAAAAGGAGTAGGTCGTTTCCTTGAGCCTCTTGTACTATTTGTTAGAGACGAAATAGCAATACCTAATATAGGGGAAAATAAGTATAAAAAATATATGAGTTTCTTATTGACCATATTCTTCTTTATATGGTTTTTAAACTTGCTAGGGATGACTCCACTAGGTGTAAATGTTACTGGTAACATTGCAGTAACCTTTGGGTTGGCTTTAATTACATTTTTAATTACCACATTTACGGCTAATAAAAATTACTGGGCGCACATTTTTTGGATGCCTGGAGTGCCTAAATTAATGCGAATTGTATTGGCACCAATCGAACTACTTGGAATGTTTATTAAGCCATTCTCATTAATGATTCGATTGTATGCAAACATGACAGCCGGTCACGTTGTATTAATGAGTATCATCGCGTTAATGTTTATATTTAAAAACTGGTTAGGAAGTTCACTTTCTTTCGGGTTAGCATTTGGATTGGCAATATTAGAGTTGTTAGTAGCAGCTTTACAGGCTTATATATTTACTATGTTATCGGCGTTATACTTCGGTATGGCAAATGAGGAATCACATTAATTTGAACGTTTAATTTTTAATTATATATATTATGGAAATCCCAACAATTGTAGGAGCAGGTTTAATTGTAATCGGAGCTGGTCTTGGTATCGGTAGAATCGGTGGTCAAGCTATGGAAGCGATTGCACGTCAGCCAGAAGCTTCTGGTAAAATTCAAACAGCAATGCTTATTGCAGCGGCGCTTATTGAAGGTATTGGATTTGCTGCTTTATTTGCAGCATAAATTACATACACAGTGGCTATAACGGTTGGTTATAGCTACTGTGTTATTAAAAATTAAAAATTATTTTTTGAAATTTTAGATAATGGAAAAATTATTAGAACAATTTTCATTTGGACTGTTTTTTTGGCAAATACTAATCTTTGTAGCATTAGTGCTTTTACTTAGAAAGTTTGCTTGGAGACCTATATTAAACGCAGTTAATGATCGTGAAGAAGGTATAAAAGACGCATTAGATTCTGCTGAGAAAGCCAAATTAGAAATGGCAAACTTGAAGGCAGACAATGAAAAATTGCTTCAAGAAGCAAGAAATGAGCGTGATAGTATGATGAAAGAAGCACGGGAAATCAAAACAAAGATGATCGCTGATGCTAAGGAGGAAGCTCAAACAGAAGCAAATAAAATGATTACGCAAGCTCAAACTGCAATAGAAAGCGAAAAGAAAGCTGCGATGACTGAGTTAAAAAGTCATGTCGCTGAGCTTTCAGTACAAATCGCTGAAAAAGTAGTAAAGCAAGAATTATCTACAGATAAAAAGCAACTAGAATTGGTAGACACAATGTTAGCCGATGCTAAATTGAATTAGTAGAAAAAATTAAACGAACCCGCTAATCTTAGGGCAAAACTATGAGCAAAAGAGCAGCTATACGATATGCAAAAGCAGTTTTACAGAAAGCTGAAGAAGACAATACGCAAAACGTAATGTTTGGCGATATGCAATCTGTAAAAGCTACTATAGATGGTAGTAAAGAGCTTCGTAATATGTTACAAAGTCCAATTATTAAAGCTGAAGATAAAAAAGAAGCTTTGCTTAAAATTTTTAGTAATCAATCAGATCTTACTAAAAACCTAATACGTGTATTAGTAGTTAATCAACGGTTGGCCATATTAGGTGGCGTAGCGGAAAGTTATGTTAATCTTTATAACGAAGCACAAGGAGTTAAAGTAGCAGAAGTAACTACTGCAATTCCACTTACTTCAGAATTAAAAGATACGGTATTAGCTAAAGTTAAAGAATTAACCGGAAGTACTTCGGTTACGTTAAACAATATTATAGATACCACTATAATAGGAGGTTTCATTTTACGAGTAGGAGACCTTCAATACAATGCAAGTATTGCAAATAAATTAAATAGAATTAAAAGAGAGTTTACATTAAATTAAGGATTGAAATAAAACTCAATCTAAAATCTAAATAAGATGGCAGAAGTAAAACCAGCTGAAGTTTCAGCAATTTTAAAGGAACAACTTTCAGGTTTTGAAGCATCAGCTTCACTTGACGAAGTAGGAACTGTTTTAACCGTAGGTGATGGTATTGCACGTGTATATGGGCTTGCTAACGCAGAATACGGTGAATTGGTAGAGTTTGAAGACGGTCTAGAAGGAATCGTTTTGAACCTTGAAGAAGATAATGTTGGTGTTGTATTATTAGGACCTTCAAAAGAAATAAGTGAAGGATCTACAGTAAAGCGTACACAACGTATTGCATCTATTAAAGTAGGTGAAGGTATTGTTGGTCGTGTAGTTAATACACTTGGTCAGCCAATCGACGGAAAAGGACCTATTGAAGGTGAAACTTACGAAATGCCACTAGAGCGTAAAGCTCCTGGTGTTATTTATCGTGAGCCGGTAACTGAGCCATTACAAACAGGTATTAAATCTATTGATGCGATGATCCCGGTAGGTCGTGGACAGCGTGAATTGGTGATTGGTGACCGTCAAACAGGGAAATCTACTGTTACTATTGATACCATCTTAAACCAAAAAGAATTTTATGATGCTGGTAATCCGGTTTACTGTATCTATGTTGCCATAGGACAAAAAGCCTCTACCGTTGCAAACATTGCACAAGTTTTAGAAGATGCTGGTGCAATGGCATATACAACAATTGTTGCAGCAAACGCATCAGATCCTGCACCTATGCAGGTGTATGCTCCTTTCGCAGGTGCTGCGATTGGTGAGTACTTCCGTGATACGGGCCGTCCTGCTTTAATTGTTTTTGATGATTTATCAAAACAAGCAGTTGCATACCGTGAGGTATCGTTATTACTTCGTCGTCCACCAGGACGTGAAGCATACCCTGGGGATGTTTTCTTCTTGCACTCAAGATTATTGGAGCGTGCGTCAAAAGTAATTAATGACGATAAAATTGCTTCTGAAATGAACGACCTTCCCGATGTATTGAAACCAATGGTAAAAGGTGGTGGATCATTAACTGCATTGCCAATTATTGAAACACAAGCGGGTGACGTTTCTGCATATATTCCAACCAACGTAATTTCGATTACCGATGGTCAGATTTTCTTAGATGGTGATTTATTTAACTCGGGTGTTCGTCCTGCAATTAACGTAGGTATTTCGGTATCGCGTGTGGGTGGTAATGCTCAGATTAAATCAATGAAAAAAGTATCAGGTACTTTAAAACTGGATCAAGCGGCTTTCCGTGAATTGGAAGCATTTGCTAAGTTTGGTTCTGACCTTGATACCGCTACTAAGAATGTAATTGAAAAAGGAAAACGTAATGTTGAGATCTTAAAACAAGCGGAAAATACACCGTTTACAGTGGAAGATCAAATTGCAATTATCTATGCAGGTTCTAAAAACTTGTTACGTGATGTTCCTGTAGAAAAAGTAAAAGAATTTGAAAGAGACTATCTTGAATTGCTTAATGCAAAGCATAGAGATGCGCTAGACACGTTAAAATCTGGTAAGTTAACTGATGAAGTGACTGATACCTTAACGGCTGTAGCAAAAGATCTTTCAGCAAAGTATAAAAAGTAGTTAGATTTTAGTATTGCGCATTGAGATTAGATTTCTCAGTGCTCAATACTCAATAGTTAATTCTATAAAAGAATGGCAAATCTTAAGGAAATACGAAGTAGAATCACCTCTGTTGGGTCAACCATGCAGATTACGAGTGCCATGAAAATGGTATCGGCTGCAAAGTTGAAAAAAGCACAGGATGCCATCACAGCGATGCGTCCATATGCCGATAAACTAACCGAGTTGCTTCAAAATTTAAGTGCAACACTGGATGCTGATAGTGGAAGCAAATTTTCAGATCAGCGCGAAGTAAATAAAGTGTTAGTGGTAACTATTACTTCTAACCGTGGTTTGGCCGGTGCGTTTAATAGTAACATTATTAAAGGGTCAAAACGTATCGCTTCAGAAAACTATGCTGGAAAACAAGTAGATTACGTAACCATTGGTAAAAAAGGAAACGATATTTTAAAGAAGACTGAAACGGTTATTAGTAATAACAATGAAATTTTTGATGATCTAACGTTTGATAATGTTTCAGAAATAGCTGAAATGTTAATGCAGAAATTTGCCGATGGAGACTATGATAAAATCATATTAGTTTACAACAAGTTTAAAAATGCAGCGACCCAATTAGTGATGAATGAGCAATTTTTGCCTATTCTTCCACCTGAATTGGATGAAACTGAAGTTCAAAAAGCAACACCAAACTATATTTTTGAGCCAAATAAAGAGGATATTGTTGAAGAATTGATTCCGAAGAGTTTAAAAACACAATTGTTTAAAGCCATTCGCGATAGTGTAGCTAGTGAACATGGTGCCCGTATGACAGCGATGCACAAAGCAACAGACAATGCGAAAGACCTTCGTGATGATCTTAAGTTACAATACAACAAAGCGCGACAAGCTTCTATTACCAACGAAATTTTAGAGATTGTTGGTGGTGCCGAAGCTTTAGCAGGATAAAATATAATACCTACTTAGTGCAGAAAAGTCTTCCGTTTATTTCGGAAGGCTTTTTTTGTTAGGGTCATTTCCTAGTATTGGAATACTATTTGATAGTTTTGAGAGAACAACTAAGCCAAAATATATGAAATCTCAAAAACTATTTTTTAGCATTCTATTTTTAATTACTTTCAGTTCAGCCTATTCTCAGTATGAAAAAGGGGATATATTGCTTTCTTTACAAGGAGCTCCATTTATTACGCAAAATGGCCCTGACGATTTAGGGTTGATGGGATTGGCTACGGCCGAGTTCTTTATCATTCCAAAGCTTTCTGCAGGAGTTAGCTTCTTTACAACTAACAATACAGCCTTAGAAAACAAAAGTGGGACAACGATACATTCTTACGGGGTAATTCCTTCGCTGCAATACTATGCTTTTAATAAAAATAAGTTTAATGTGTTTGCACAAATAGGTTATGGCTATGGTTTTGAAGATTTAACTCGTGGCTATATCGAAAACAGCGCGTTGACGGTTTTTAATGTTGGTGTTGGAGGCAACTATGTTTTTTCTGAAAACTGGATGATAAAACTCACCATTCCGTATTTTAAAGCCCAAAATGTAACCGTAGATGCTACAGCAGCAGACGGAGCAACAGCGTTTATAGGGATAGGGTATAAACTATAATTTTCCTATCTTCACATTAAAAATATCCAGATGCTTTTCTTTAAAAATATAATTGCTTTTTGCACTGTTTCCCTGTTACTATTCAGTTTTTTTAATTGTGGTAGCGGTCATACAAGTTCCTATAAACTAACGCAAGACCCTCCGTTTACTATTGACGATGTGTTTTATCAAGATTGGGTAGCCGGTGTGCAAGATGGAGGTTCGGGTACTAATCTGCATATTACCTTTAAAGATTTCACAAAAGACGTGAGGATTGATAGTATTTTTTTCAGAAATAAAACTTCGAAAGCTAAAAATTCGCCACAAGCTAGAAAGCAATACATTGGGTATTTTAAAAATAAAACAAACCGTGATATGGTGATGGACATCGATTCTAAAAAAGAAGCTAAAAACACGCCACCGAAACCGTTTCCGTTTGAGTTAGCAGACAATGAGACCGTTGTAAGCTATGTGCATAATGGGACAACCCATTATTATAAAATAGCCAATATCCGCCAAAAAGAAATGCTTGCCTATCCTGAAAGCAAGCCGCAAGACGATAATTAAGGAATGACATATTGTTTCGCTGAAAGCGGTAATAATTTCAATACTTTTACGCTTCAAAACAGAATAGATTGAGCGTTTTTAAAAAACTATTTAAGCAAACTTTTGTTTACGGCCTTGCCACCGTCCTTCCAAGGGCGTTGGCGATCGTTTTGGTGCCGTTGTATGTTTCTGTGCTGGGAAAAGAACAATACGGCGTCTACGCCTCTTTAATGGCCTTTTTAATTTTAGGGAACGTCTTGCTTTCTTACGGAATGGAAACCGCTTTTTTCCGGTTTATCAATAAACACGTCGAGCAGAAAAAGTTAGTTCAGTCCACAGCGCTAACGTCGCTTACTGTTTCCACCGTTCTGTTTCTGACAATCACCTTGCTTGCTAATGATTCGCTGGCGACTTTTCTAGAGTTTAAAGCAGAATACGTAACCTACGGCCTGCTTATTTTAGCGTTAGATGCGTTAGCGGTTTTGCCTTTTGTTTGGTATCGTGCCAACGAAAAACCGATGAAGTATGCGGTCATTAAAATTTTCAATGTCTGCGTCAATTTAGGGTTTAATCTGTTTTTCTTTTTAGTGCTTCCCGGTTGGGCAGAAAATGCTCCTGATTCTTTTTGGAGTAGTATTTATTCTGAAGAAAATAAAGTAGCCTATGTGTTTGTCGCCAATTTAATTGCTAGTGCCATTACATTGGTGGTGTTACTTCCGTTGTATATTAAAATAGGGTTTGGTTTTAGTAAAACCATTTGGAAAGGCATGTTTAAGTACGCTTTTCCAGTATTAATTGCAGGGATTGCCTTTTCAATTAACGAAGCATTTGATAAAATTTTGCTGAAATATCTATTGCCTGAAAATATCGCAGAAGCCAAAGTGGGTGTGTACGCCGCTTGTTACAAATTAGGTGTTTTTATGACGCTTTTTGCTACCGCCTTCCGCTTGGGAATTGAACCATTTTTTTTCAACCATGCCCAAAGTAAAAACGCCAAACAGACCTACGCCACTATCACAAAGTATTTCACCATTTTCGGAAGTATTATTTTGCAATTCGTTATTGTATATATCGATGTTTTTAAGCGGATTTTAATTCCGAAGTCTGAATATTGGGAAGCACTTTCCATCGTACCGCTTATTTTGTTGGCTAATTTGTTTTTAGGTATTTATCACAACCTCTCCGTTTGGTACAAAGTGACCGACCGCACTAAGTTTGGAGCCTATATTTCAGTGTTTGGCGCAATAGTTACCTTGGGGTTGAACTTTTTGTTAATTCCGATAATTAGTTATCAAGGCTCGGCCATTGCGACGTTAGCTGCGTATGGAAGTATGATGTTACTTTCGTATTATTTCGGACAACGAAACTACGCCGTCCCCTACGATGTGAAGCGAATCGGAGGATATTTGTTGCTTGCTACCGGATTTTCGGTGATTTCGTTCTATATTTTTGAAAGCAATTTAGCGATAGGTACTGCATTATTATTGGTATTTTTGCTGTTAGTTTTCTTTTCAGAAAAGAGAGAAATGAGCAGCATTCTAAAACGATAGTAACCTTACATGAAAAAGGAGTTTTTAATATCTATAATCATTGGTTTAACCTTTTTGTCATTAGGCTTTCTTCTGCTTCATTATGAGTTAATAGGATATGGATTGTCCTTTTTTGTTTTTTTACCATTTGCACTTGGTTATATTTTAGGGAAATCGACAATTAAATCTATAAGCTTATGGGGTTTGATTGTTTCAATCGCTATTTTCTTTATTTTACTTTTTGTAGGTAATCTTGAAGGAATGGTGTGTATTTTAATGGCAATGCCCATCATAATTCTAGCTGTTGCAATTGGGTTTTTGGTTAAATATATTGTTGGTAAATACCGTAAAGCTGATAAAAAAGAGAATTTATTCAAAAGTTCGATTCTACCATTTTGCTTGTTTATATTTTTTGGGTTTGCAGAGGTTGAATTGGCCAAAAACGATAATAATGTAATTGAAGTGAAATCTGAAATAATTTTGCCTTATTCAACCATCGAAGTATTTGAAGCGATAAAATCAGTTGATACACTTGATGCTGAAAAACCATTTCTAATGAAACTTGACTTACCAATTCCTCAAAAATGTATTCTTGAAGAAGAAAGAATTGGAGGAATAAGAACATGTTATTTTGAAGGAGGAAAAATAGTTGAAAAAATAACGGAACTGGAAAGAGGCAAAGTTTTAAAAATGGACGTTATTGATTATCAGTTAACAGGAAGAAAATGGCTCGGGTTTAAAGAAGCGGTATATTTGTTTGACGAAATGGAGAACGGAAAATCAAAACTAACGAGAATAACCACCTATACCTCTGAGCTTTATCCAAGATTTTATTGGGAACCCTTAGAGAAAATTGGAATTGAACAAGAGCACGCCTATGTGTTCAAAAATTTAGAAAAAGACTTAAAAGCTAAAATACATAACAAACAAACCCACGATTGAAATATGTACCCACTACGAAGAAATCGACGATTACGAACCACTGAGTCCATTAGAAATCTAGTACAGGAAACCACGCTTTCTCCAAACGATTTTCTAGTTCCCCTTTTTGTAGTTGAAGGAAAAGGAGTTAAAGAAGAAATCGCTTCAATGCCCAACTATTATCGCTATAGCCTAGATTTATTAGCCAAAGAAGTTAAAGAATTATGGAGCATGGGGTTGAAGTCGGTGTTACTTTTTGTAAAAGTACCCGAAAACTTAAAAGATAACAGCGGAACAGAAGCGTTGAATACAGAAGGCTTAATGCAACGGGCTATTAAAACGGTAAAAGACACAGTGCCAAATATGTTGGTGATGACCGATGTCGCTTTAGATCCGTATTCAATTTTTGGCCACGATGGTATTGTTTCCGAAGGAAAAATTCTTAACGACGATTCTTCAGCAGTATTAGCTGAAATGGCTTTGTCACACGCCAAAGCAGGTGCCGATTTTGTAGCGCCAAGCGATATGATGGACGGTCGTATTTTTGAAATGCGTACGCTACTAGAAGATGAAGGATTCCACGAAACTGGAATTATGAGTTACAGCGCCAAATACGCCCTGTCTCTTATACACATCTGACGCTGCCGACGACTCCTTA
>CAJXPE010000003.1 GCA_913057965.1 uncultured Marixanthomonas sp.
AGATGTAGAGAGGTCTCGTGGGCTCGGAGATGTGTATAAGAGACAGCCTATAAAGACACCTGCAATAATAAATTGAACGACTATGAAAACTTTTCTCGGTGCAGAAGGTTTTAATGGCACGGTAACAGGCTTTAAAACAGTAAACACCGGGGTATCTTTTTTAACCGTTAGCTTCGCACTTTCAAGTTCGCCAGCTAATTGAGAATATATCTCTGAAGATAAACTATATTCAGTTTGTAACTGCTCTAATCTATTTTGAGCCACGTTGCTAATAACATTTATATTTCTATCTTTATATCGTGCTAATGCTGCTCTTTTTTCAAAGTAATCCTTTTCAACCTCACCAAAACGTTTATTGATATATTTCAATTCCTGCTGGGATTTTTTGACATTATATTCTATGATGAATTTCTGGAGGAGCGCCTGAACATTATTGACTAATTTTGCAGAGGCCTTTGCTTCAGGTAAAGTTCCCTTTATCTCAATATAGCCGTCAGTATCGTTTATTTCTACTGAAAATTTTGAGTACAAATATTCCAACTGTTCCTCTTCGGTTTTATTTAAATAATAAAGTGATGAATCCCTTTGTTGTGTGACTTCTTGAACTTCTGATGAAGAAAATGCCTTAATGATTTTGCCCGGTAGACCAATAGTATATCCTTTTACAGTACTAAGGAAGCTAGTTTTTTTAATGTTTTCAAGATAATACGCTATCGAAACAAGACTGTCCTGTCCTTTAACTGGAATTTTCGAAGCCAACAATTCCTTTTTAAAGGGGGTACTCTCAATAATTAATGGATATTGGGTTGGTAATACTACATTACCTCCAGATTCACCCCCAACATTAACACCAACCAAAGAAGCCAACCCACTTAATTTTTTACCCAAACCTTTGTCAGAAGATATCTGAGGGATAAAAGAAGAAGATGAAGTATATTCCTTAGAAGATAATAAAGCAATTGCAATTCCTAAAACAAGGAAAACCAATGTAAATTTTACAATCAATTTTCTAGACCGGTTTAAAATTTTTAAAATTTCAAAGGTATCCATTTCAAATACTGATTTTTCAGATTTTTTTTCGTTTTCCATATTACCGAACCAATCTATCTATTAAAAGCCCTAAAGTTGTAAGCCCTGTACTAATACCAACCACTTCTTGAGCGGATAACTTATTTCTGTTTTCTGGTTTAGCGGGTACTAATATAACAGCTCCTGGCTCTAGTTTTGGAAAACTTCTAAAAAACAAAAAATGTTTTGTGGATGCAATATCCCCATTGGCATATACCACATAGGTTTTTCCTTTTTTGGCATCGGTTGCAAACCCACCAGATTTACTAATATAATCCTTTAAAGTCATGCCTTTCTCGAACCGAACCAATGAAGGCACTAATACTTCTCCTTCAACCTTTACGGTTTCTTTTGTTGATGGTATTAACAGTTTATCACCATCTTTTAAAACCAAGTTTTGTTTAGAGTCTTTATTCTCTATTATTTTCTGGAGATTAATACCAACCCTAAATTCTTTTCTATTTTTAAGTGTTTCCACTTCAATTTTAGTAGAATCTTCTCTTCCTGTCACTTCTTCTTTTTCTACTAAACCTTCAAAGATATCTTTTTGAGCTTCTTCTTTAAAAAACGGGTTTTTACGTACCAAAGTGGCTCCTTCAATAAATGCATATTGTGTTGGGCCTCCAGCCTGTTCCAAAAGATCTGATATTTTCTCATCCTTCCGTTCAATAGTATAGTTTCCAGGATAATTTGCCTCGCCAGCAACTGAAACCTTTATTTGCTCAGAAAAACCTCTTAATGTACGAACTGAAACTCGATCATTAGGTTGTAAAATAAGAGAAGAGCCATCTTCTAAAGTTAATTTACCACTTGCTGAAACTTTAAAATTTTTACTTAAGGTTTCATATGAATCATCATCTATCCGCCTATAAATATCTATTTTACTTGCGTTTGCACCGTCTGTAAATCCTCCTCCAATTAACACTAAATCCTCTACAGTCATATTCTGAACATAAGGAATCGTTATTGGGTTATTAACAGCACCATCAATAGATAAAGTATAGCTTTCTGTTAAATCATATTTATTAAAAATTTTAACTCTATCATCCGGTTGCAGTTCCATGTTTGTTGCACCAGAAAGCACTTCTGAAACTGAAAAAGGGGTTACTGTTTCCGTTACTCCATCATTGGTACTAAACAATAAACCTCTCTCTAAAAAAGCCGTATCGTTTATTCCTGCTGCTTTGTTTATTAAATCCTCAACTGTTAATCTTTCGGTAAACTCATAGTCTCCAGGTCTATAAACGGCACCTTCAATAGTAATCCTGTTTTCAAATTTATCTATTATTTCATTTACAGTAAGCACATCACCATCTTGTAAAGGGGTCTCTCCTTCTTTGCTAACTAAAATTTCTTTTACCACTTTACGATCCCCTTCAATTCGTTCTAAGACTACCCGTTCCTTGTATGCATTAGAGGTAAAACCACCTGTAAATTTTAAAAGATCATTTAAGGTTTCACCTGGTTTTAATTCGTAAAGCCCCGGGCGTTTCACATTTCCTTCGACAGTGACTCTAGACACGTACGGAGATACAATAATAACGTCTTGATCTTGTAACGTCTTATTACCAACTTGAGAGCCATTGATTAAATAGTCGTATATATCAAAATAAGTAACCTCATCGCCATTACGGACTAACTTAATTTCCCTAAACGTACCTTCCTCTGTTGGTCCACCAGAAGCATATAAAGCATTTAACACCGTAGATAACGCACTTAAAGAATACGTACCTGGCACTTTTACTTCACCAATAATGTTAACCTGAACAGTTCTAACATTTATTAATGAGATATTTAAAAAAACTTTATAGGGGCTATTTTGAGAAGCATTAATACCAGAATATATTCTTTTTAGTTTTCCTTTTATTTTACCAGTAGCGTCATCCATTGTAAGACCACTTACATAAACCGGGCCTATATTAGGAATTCTTACAGCACCTTCCCTATTTACTTCTACACTATAATTATTTTCCGCAGCACCCCATAAGCTAATAGAAATTTCATCGCCAGGACCTAATTCATAATTAGCTGGGGTTGCCAAATTTAAATTAGGTGCAAAAGATATATTCTTATTGTTAAAAAAATCATACCCAAATATAGGGCTAGAAGTATCTTTAAGGTAATATGTATTAAAATCGTCTGTTACTATACTATCAGCAGGTTTCCTTCTCTCAAGCCCAAATGAGTCTGTGTTCTCATTGTCTATACCTAAAGGATTTTTATTTTGATCTTGTTTGTTGCCTGTTCCTTTAGAAGATCTAACCTCATTAAGCCTTTGTTCAAATTTAGCTATCTTAATAGAGGAAACCCCTTGCGCTTTCGCAATGGTTTTTAGTTGTTCAAGTGTATACCCCTTCGCTTTAGCTCGTTCCCAATAAGAAAGTATTTCCTCATCAGTAAGATCCTCTACTTCAGTAGATAACAATGATGCAGACGGAACGTCTTGTGCAATAGTACTCGTTGCTACACAAAACATTAGTAATATAAATAATAGGGATTGCTTAAAATTAAAATTCATTTTTTTGTTGAATTGCATATTATAACAGCCCTAAAAAACAGGCATTGTTTAACGCGCAAATATAACAAATCTTTGAAGAGATTATTATAATTCTTGCTATAAATAATATAGGTCATTATGATGTATTAAAGCTTGGTTTTCAACGTTAAAAAAACTCTAAACCAACGATAATAATTGGCTTATAGGCATTCATTGCTTAAATTTGTTATAAACAAAATTAAACTATGAGCTATTTAAACTTAGATAAAGAAAAAACAACTACAACTGCTAAAGAACTAAATGTCCTCTTAGCAGATTATCATCTCTATTATCAAAAACTTCGTAACTTCCATTGGAATATTGTAGGAAGAAACTTCTTCGATCTTCATGAAAAATTTGAAGAAATGTATGACGATGCTAAGCTAAAAGTAGATGAAATTGCTGAACGAATTTTAACCCTGCGTTTTCAACCAGTAAGCAATTATACCGATTACTTAAAAATGTCAAATTTAAAAGAATCTCCTTCTCGAACTGAAGATTCAAAAATGGTGAAAATTCTTTTAGATGACCACGGAAAAATTTTAAAGCAAATGCGTGCCGTAATTGAAAAAGCTGAAAAAGCTGGCGATGAAGGAACTATCGATATGGTTGGTGCGTATATTGGTGATGTTGAGAAAATTAGCTGGATGCTAGATGCTTGGTCAATGAAATCTAGCGACAACCATCCTGAAGCATAAATTATAATGACAATTTTTATTAAGCCCGCTTATGCGGGTTTTTTGTTTTTTTAGCCTAATAGCTTATTTTAACTCCAAAAGATAAGCGAGTGTCTTCTTCTCCTTTAAACGCTGTAAAACTACCTACTATGGCATTCGTCCACAGAATATCTAACCCACCTCCGTAGGCATCGTACCATTTTTCTGAAGTATCTTTTTTCAACCAAACACGACCTATATTATATCCTCCTCGTATTCTTATCGTTAAAGGAAACAAAGCTGTTTTTATGGGCTGAAAAGTATATAACAAATCTCCTTTTCCTAAAAAGCTATTAAAACCTTTAAATCTACCTTCACGGTAGCCCCTCAATCCTGTTTGGGCACCTAAAGTAGCCGTTTGATAAAATTCAGGCCTATCTCCCACTTGCAAATGGGTAGAAGCTCCAGTTTCCAAAACAAGCCTGTTATTACTTAACAGTGAATTATAAAACAAAACGGAAGACTTTAAAAAGCCAGTAATATTGTTGGATTTTAAATTATCAATACCTCCTACTGTGGTTGAAAAAAACATCCCCTTGGTAGGGAAATAATTTGCATCATAATTTTTATAGGTATAAGTGAGTTCTGGTATAGCAAAGTATGACCGTAAGGTATATTCTTCCGGTGTTTCGTCAAACAAAAAGTTACTTTCGTTTTCGATTAATTTTAATGTATTGACATTCAGTTTTAATTGAAAAAAACTACCGTAATCTGTTTCTTTTTCAAGGGCTAATCCGCCGTGAATTCGTTCCATTTGAATGCGGTTGTAGCTTAATCCTAACTCATCTTCAGAGTTGATCGTTTCATTTCCGAAGCCAAAAAAGTTTTCAGTATAATCTAACGATGTATACCTACCATCTACCACAAAATTAAAGTCATTAACTACTGCTGCAAATCCTTTTAAAAAATCGACATCAAAACCAGTGGTTTGAAAATTATAATCAAGCGAAATATTCGTTCTTTTACTGTACGGGTTTTTTATAAAATTGAACGAATCACTGGTATAAGAAGCTTTTAAAGAAACTCCCGTATCATTATTATATAGTGTTTCTAGACTAACGGTACTGGCCGAAGACTTTTTCTTTTTATAATCATAGCTATTCGCTTCATAAATATTAGTGGTTTTAAACCTGGCTCCTCCTTTGTTTTTTATTGCTACTTTATCATCCTTATTATCATACACTACAATTTTTTTTCCTTCGGAAATATTATAAACATCATCCTCTTGTCCTCCCACTAATCGTATTAAAATAGCATCATCTGCAGTTCCGTTCACTTCAAAAATATCGTCGTCATCTAATCCATATAACCAAACCTCTTCTGTTTCTTCTGAGTTAAAAACTCTATCAAATAATACATCGCCTTTTTCTCCATCTTTAATTCTGTAGGCGGTTATTCGTGTTTTTCCATTGGGCTCACGATTTATAACAAAATGGTCGTCTTTATCGGTCCCTGTTAGCATTTGAAACTTTATAAACTCGTTGTAATAGCGTTCTACAATATTTACAAGGTTTTCTTTCCTTTTTAGAAATGATTTTTTTATTTCATTACTGGTAGTGTCTTGTACTTCGACTGGAAGATCTTTAAAAGCTTTATTTAAGATTTCTTCGTCAATTGCTTGTTGCATTTTTTTTGCCTCTTCCACCCAAACAGATTTACCACTACGCTTTACAAGGGCACGGTCTAACTTTGATCCTGCTGCATTAAACCAACTAACATCCTTTATATCTTCGTCATAAATACCAAACTGATTAACCGAACCAGATAATTTTCTAAGTAAGTTTAAAAAGCTACCGTCAAAATTGGCAAAAACTTGATCCCGATCCCGTGGAATAGGTATAAATTGCAGTTTACCATCCGTACCCTCAAACTCTGCCCATCGCCATTGATCGCTATGTCTGTCCCAATCGCCTATCAACATATCAAAAATACGTGCTCGAATATAAGTTGCTTCGTCTAACGTATGGTCCTCGTCTTCCCTAAGTTTTTCCAATAAATCGTCTGTACTTTCCACATTATCGGGATACCCAAAACTCTTACGGTTTTCATATTCTTTTGCAGGGCGTTCTACGATCATATATAGCTGATCACCATAGTCTTTATTATATTTTCCTAAACGCTGCTGTTTGGGCACATAATAGAGTTCCGGCGTGGTGTAATATACACCTGCCGCTTTGGCTAATTTCGGAATGGCAAAAGCGCCATATGGATGCGCCGCCGTATAAAAATCTAGGATTAAGTCTTCAGGTACGGTGTTGCTGAAGTATTTCTCAGCATCAATTCCGTTAAAAGTTGTTGTTTCTAATAACTGAACGGCGCTCTTTTTAAGGGCACGCATATTATATTCTTTACCGTCTTTTGTCACTATCCGTAAGGAACGCGTTTGATGTCCGCCGCCCGGCCTCACAACTTCTAACCCTCCATACAAAGTATCCAATAAAGCAGTGGGCGCTGTAACTTTCGTTCCATATACATCACGATAATGTTGCCCCCAAAAAGATTTGAAATAATCAGATTTTTCTACTTTTTCAATATCATAAACTGAAGCAGTGTAGCTTTGCGGATATTCTTTTGGAAACGGTTCGGTTTCTGGTTCTTCAACAGCTTGAAATATTTTTCTTCTGAACAATAAATTTGAAGAGTCTCTTTTTTCTTCTGAAGCATAAAAAGAAACCCAAACACTCCCCTTATCTGTTATTTCAATAGAAGCGAAGCCTTGCTTTCCGTATGAAAAAATACCATTATCACTTAATGAAACTGGTTTCGTTGACGATGCAGCACCACTAACCAACTGTTTAAAGTTTCCTTGTTCAATATACTGAAGGTTTTCCTCGTGCCCTGAAACCATTAAAATGCGATGTTCAGGTTTATTCAGCAAGATTTCAAGTTCGTTCATTAATTGTTTATACCGATAATTAAAACGATTTTGCTTTGATACGCCGCCTTGTGAACGAATTTCGGTAATGAGTGTTCCTACACCCGGTAATGGAATATTGCCCTGCAACGGAAAAATATGATCCCGAAATGAAAATCGTCCTCCCTGAAAACCATTCGTGAACATCGGGTGATGCATCGCAAAAATGATTATTTTATTAGCGCTTTTCTTTATTTCGCCTGCAATTTCAAGAAGTAACTTTTCACGGGTTTTAATTTGGCATTTATCATTCATATCGGGATTCTTGTCCCAATCTTCAATATACCATTGACTATCTACAGCTATTAATTGAATATTTTCTGAAAGCTCGATACTTTCTAGAGGGCAGCCATTGTTTGGGGTTAAAATATCGCCATCTTCAAAATATTCTTTTAAATAATCTTCAATTGTTTCTAACCCTTTGGTTTTGTTAAATCCCCAATCGTAGTTTCCGGGTAAAAAATAAGGGATGGCGCCTGTAGTTTTAGCGACTTGAATTTGAGGGTCGAGCTGTTTTTTTAGCTTTTCTTCTTCGCCATCCTCTGCATCGATATTGTCTCCCATAAAAAGAATACTTTTTTCTTTGGAAGAACTATTCGTAATTATTTCAGTTAAAACGGATAAAGTTGTTTTACTTTTTTCAGCGGCATTTCCGGTTATATAGATGGTGTTTACAACTTCTTCTTTATCAAAAGTATCGTCAATTGTTCTATCCAGTGTTGTCTGTAGTTCTGATGTAGCACAGGAAACTAGAAACAAAAAGAATAGTAATAAAAAATAAAAATTTTTAATTTTCATGTAGATTTTCTGAGGGTTCTTAAAAGTCAAATCCTAAGCCGAAGACTATACGAGATCCTTCAACGGAATGAAATAAACTAGCTGAACCGGTTAAACCACCACTACCATTTATCCATAAACCACCGCCATACGAGTTGTGCCATTTTTCTGAATCCAATTCAGGTGTCCATACACGACCTAAATCAGCTCCTCCGTAAAGACCTATTTGTAGTGGGATTAGACCAACTTTGATTTCGTCAAAGCTATATCGAACATCGGCACTTCCTACTAAAGAAGATTTTCCTGTAAAACGTTCTTCCCTAAATCCACGTAGACCACTATTTGCACCTAAATTAATACCTTGAAAAAATTCGAACTGACTTCCGAAGTTAAACTTTGCTCGTACATTGGTTTTTAATACCCACTTTTTATTGGTCGTTAAACTATTATAAAAGCCAAGGCGGGTTTTTAAATACCCAAATACCCTTTTAAAATTATCAAAATTACCTGTTACCCCAGTGTTTAAATCAAACATCATCCCAATAGTTGGATTTCTGGGGTTATCAAAACTTCGATAATTATAAATACCTTCTAGGGTACCATACGGATCGAAGTTTTCAGTTTTATCTATCCTACTAATATTTGTTAACCCAGGTATATCATTGTTTACGCGTATTGCTTCAAACCTACCTTGGAGTTTAAAAAAGCTACCAAAGTTTGAATTACGAAGCAAACCTGCTTTTACCATAAGGGTTTGCACTTGTACTCTGTTGTTTTCAAAACCTAAATCATCTTCTGGGTTAAAGGTTTCATTCCCATACCCAAAGTAGTTTACCACATAACTAGGACTTGTAAAACGTGCTCCAAAACTAAGGTTGAGATCATCTTGAATGTTCGCTATCTCCCCTTCATAATTTATGTCAAAACTTCCGCTATCAAAATAATAACCAATATTTAAACTGTGGCGGCGTGAAAAAGGGTTTTGCTGAAAGCTATTTACTTGGTAAACATACTGCAGTCCGGCTCTGTAACCGTCGTCAGGATTGTAACCAAATGCAGCGGCATACGCCTGGGTGTTTTGAATGTTTTTTCGGTAATCGTACGTATTTAAGGTATATACATCGGTAAATCGTAAGTTCCCACCGTTTTTAACCTCAACGGTATTTTCTTTACTTTCATGATCATATACCTTCACTCTTTTCCCTTCAATTAACCGGTATACGTCATTTCCGTGACCTCCAATTAACCGAACAAAAATTGGGTTATTACCCGTTCCAGTAACTTCAAAAGTATCTTCTTCATCTAATCCATAAATCCAAATTTGATTGGTTTCTGAAGCTAAAAAAGTTCGATCGGCCACTAACATTCCCCTATCTTCTGAAGGGAAATTATAGGTTCTTACATTTGTTTTTCCATCAGGCAACCTAGTAATCTGAAAGAAATCTCTTTTATTGGTCCCTTCAATGGTTTGTAGTTTTGCTAAATAGGAATAATATCTATCCGCAATGTCTTCAAGGTTGTCTCTTCGGCCTTTTAAAACAGTTACTATATCTTGTAAAGACTGATTGTTTACACTTTCGGGAATAGTTGAAAAAGCTGCATCAATAATAGAGTCTGAAATCGATTCTTGTAAGTTTTTTGCTGCATTAAGCCAGTCTTCTCTTCCAGATTTTTTTAAAAGAGCACGATCTAAAATAATTCCTTCTTTATTAAACCATCGTATGTCTCTCAGGTTTTCACTATAGACTTGTTTTTCATAGGTTCTACCAAATATGGACCTAGCAATATCCAGAACATTTCCTTCAAAACTAGAAAAAGCATCGTCCCTATTTCTCGGTATTGGGACAAATACATTTACACTATCTTGTCGCAAGTATTCTGCCCATCTCCAATGGCCTGGTTCTCTATCCCAATCTCCCACGAGCATATCAAATAGGCGGGAACGTATAAAATTTTCCTCGTCTATGGATACCTCACGGCCTCTTCGTAATTTTATAAGGATATCATCTGCTGTTTCAATATCATCTGGATATGCAAAAAGCGGCTCTCCTTTTGCACTTTCAGCAGGTTCTATGGTAAGCAAATAAAGAGCGTCTCCAAACTTTTCATTATAAACCCCTAGTTGCTCTTGTTTGGGTATATAAAAAAGTTCTGTTTGGTTATGGAAAATCCTTGCTGCCTTTGCCAATTTAGGTAACGCAAGCGGCGCATAGGGATGTGTTGCTGTATAGAAATCTACTCCAAATGTATTTTTGGGTGTAACTTTAGAGTCTTCTTTATCTATTTCTTGTGTTTCTGTATCTTCTTCAAAAACTATTTTTTGAGAAAATTCCAAAGCATTTTTTTTCATGGCACGCATGCGGTACCTATTTCCTTTTTTGTCTTCTAAAATTAAAGCATCATATTCTTCATTTCCAGTTTCGCGTATCACGTGCAACCCACCATATAGTGTATCTAATGAAGTTATTTTTGCATTCACTTTATTAGTATAAGCTTCTTCGTATTTAGCGCCCCAAATAGTTTTAAAGAATAGTGCTTCACTAACGCTATCTTGCTCGTAAATAGCAACTTCTTTAGTAGGTGAGTAATTATTTGGCAATACCGAAGCGGGATAGGTTTTATTAGAAGGAAACACTTCTTTCTGAAATAAGAGTTTTGGTTGATTGTCTTCCGTTCTACCATAATATTTTACAAAAGAAGAACCATCTTCAAAAACATCGAAAACAGCAAAACCTTGGCCACCATAACTAAAAACTCCATTCTGACCTAAAGCAGCGTATGATGATTTACCGCCAGAACCTGAAAGTATTTGCACCAAGCCATCTTTTTCTACATATTGAAGTGTGTGTTCGTGACCAGATGTAAAAACCACCCTACCGTGTTCTTTAGCCAAAGAACCCAAACGTTTCATCAATTTGTTGTAAAGCTCGTTATATCTATCTTGAACCGAAACCCCACCTTGAGAACGTATTTGTACTACTAATGAAGATAAAATTGGTAATGGTAGGTTTTTCTGTGTTGGGTATAAATGTTTCTTTAATGCAAAATAGCCTCCGTGAGTTCCATTAGTGAACATAGGATGGTGCATGGCAAAAACAATAGTCTTATTTTTATTTTTTTCTAGTTCATTCGCTATTTCAATAAAAAGTTTTTCTCGTGTTTTTATCTCACAGTTTTGATTGAAATTTGGGTCTGTATTCCAATCTTCAAGATACCATTGTGTATCAAGAATTAGTAACTCAACATCCTTTGAAACAGAATAATTTACTAAAGGACATCCGCCAGTTGGTTGAAAAGCGGAAGAATCTAAATGTTTTTGAACATACTCTTGTTCACGTTTAAGTCCCGTTAACCCACCTGAATAATACTCATGATTTCCCGGAATAATGTAGGTTTGCCCCTTAAAGTCTTCTAGTGCTTTAAATTGGGCGTCCATATAATATTCACTAATTTCTCTATTTGGATGGCCTTCGGCGGGCATTCCATTATCGTAAATATTATCACCTAAAAAGATAGCGTGATCACTTGATTTAGTTTGATGCTTTTTTATATAATTATTAAAGATAGTAAGCCCTTTACTCATTCCATTAGGTGGAGAAATACCCGCATCACCCACTAAATAAAAAGTCCGTTCTATTTTTTTTTCTGAAGGAAATGAAGGCTTTTCTTTCGGATTTTTATACTGAGGTTCGTAAGTGGCACAGGCACTGACTATAGTGATTAATATTAAAAAAAGAAAATTCTTTTTGAAACGCATATGCAATATTAGGATTCTTATTTTACATTGAAAAAGCTACCTTGAAAGAAAACTGAACACCTTCATCTGAAGTAAAAACGTTTACAGTACCACTTAACAAGTCGGCAGCATTAATCCAGAAACCTCCACCGTAGCTATTATGCCAAACATCTGAAGTATCGTTAGGCACCCAAACTCTACCCACATCATACCCTCCAAATATTCCTATTTGTACAGGCGTTACGGCTGTTCTAAAACTATTAAAGCTATACCGTAAATCAGCTCCTCCAGCCAAAGCACTACGACCCGTAAAGCGATCTCTTCGGTATCCTCTAAGTCCATAATCTCTACCCAATTGAGCGCCTTGGTAAAACTCATAGTTGTTACCCACGTTAAAATGTCCAACCGCCTTGGTTTTTAAAACAACCTTTTTGTCTTTTGTCAATGCATTGTAGAAGGTCAACTCCGGAATTACATATCCAAACACACGATCACTATCATCAATGTTTTGAGTTCCTCCTGCGGTTAAACTTGCGTGCATTCCTCTACCTGGGTTTGCTTTGTTATCATAACTTTCATAGGTGTATGTTCCTTCTGCTGAAGCAAAATACTTTCTTTCTTCAGCATCTGGGTATCCAATATCTGAAATAAATCTGCCATCGGTATCTTCTACTTCTATTCCTTCAAATTTTGCTTTAAACTCAAAAGTACTTCCGTAGCGACCGTCTTTTTTAACACCTAATGCACCGCCGTAACTTCCTATACGTACTCGATTGTAATCCTTACCAAGATCATCTTCATCGTCAAGGTTTACAGTTTCATTTCCGAAGCCAAAAAAGTTTTCAGAAAAATTAGGATTGCGGTAATGACCTTCTACTAAGAAGTTCCAATCTGAGAATATGTTTGCAAACTCACCGCTATAGTTAATATCGAAACTTTCGGTAGCAAAGTAATATCCAGCTTTAATACTGTGTTTTTGTTTAAAAGGGTTTTCTTGAAAACCGTGAACAGTGAATGTATCAGACAGACCAATTAAAAATCCATCATCTGCGTTGTAACCAAAAGCCGGTAATAATAAGTTTATGGTTTTGTTCTCTTTTATGTAATCGTAGGTATTGAAATTGTAATTATTGGTAATTCTAAAAGCTGCACCACCTTTATTTTTAATAGTGTTTTTCTTACTTTTTTGATCATAAACCTTTATTCTACTTCCGTTTTCAATATCGTAGGTGTCATTGTTTTGCCCACCAACAATCCGAATAAAAATAGGACGGCTGCCTTTTCCTTTTACTTCAAAAACGTCATCGTCATCTAAGCCGTAAATCCAAAGTTCTTTTGTATCATCTTTGGTAAAGGTTCTATCAATAATAAGGTCACCTTTTTCACCGTCTTTAATTCTATACGCTTTAATGTTTGTTTTTCCTTCAGGAAGTCGAGTAATTTCAAAAATATCATCTTTATCGGTTCCTGTTATAATTTGAAGATTTGAGAAATAATCGTAATATTCTGAAGCAATTCTTACAATATTATCACGCCTCCCTTTTAAGTTTTCTTTAATTTCTTCAGCAGTTTCATCTTGCACTTCTTCCGGTAGGTCATTAAAAGCATTTTCTATCACTTCATCTGTTACATTTTCATGTATGTATTTAGCTTGGGCCATCCACTCTTCTCTTCCGTAATTTTCGGCTAAGGCGCGATCTAATTTTATTCCGGCACTATTAAACCATTTTGTATGTTTTAACTCTGGACCATACACTTGAAATTGACGAGCCGTACTAAATAAAGCACGTACCGCATCTAACAATCCGCCATCAAAGTTTGCAAAAACCTGATCTCTATCTCTTGGGATTGGTGTGTATATTTTATTACCATCTTCATCTTCTTGCAGGGCAAAACGCCATTGATCGTTATGGCGATCCCAGTCTCCTATTAGCATATCGAACACACGAGCTCGTATGTATGCTTTTTGGTTAATTTTATTTTCTTCGTCGTCTCGTATTTCTTCTAAAACATCGTCGGTACTAATAATATCTTCAGCATAATCAAAAATAGCTTCGTCGTATTCTTCATCAGGACGCTCAACAATCATATATAGTTCATCTCCATACGTTTCATTAAACTTACCAAGCGCCTTTTGTTTGGGTACATAAAATAACTTGGGGTTGGTGTGAAAAACTTTAGATGCATCGGCTAATTTTGGAATCGCAAACGCTCCGTAGGGATGCGCTGCCGTATAAAAATCAAGGATTAAATCTTCGGGTAAAGTGTTTTTAAAGTCGCTCTCAATGACTTCATTTTTAAGTATTACAGTCTGTAAAAACTGAACAGCGCTCTTTTTTAACGCTCGCATATTATAATCGTGTCCTTCTTTGTCCACTAAACGAAGTGAAACCGTTTGGTGACCTCCACCCGCTCGTTCAACGGTTAATCCACCATATAAGGTATCTAAATCCACCGTGGGGGCCAACACTTCTTTTCCGTATGTTTTACGATAATGATCCCCCCAAACTGTTTTAAAGAAACTGCTTCGGTTTACCAAACTATCATTATACACAGCTGATTTTACTGTTTTAGGAAATGTAGTAGGTAATTTTGAAGTATCATACTCCTTTTCTGGAGCAATTATTTCTTTTTCAAATAGCTTGGTTGAAGTTCCATCGTCTTCTGCTTTAAAAAATGCTACTGAAGTAGAACCATCTTTATAGATAGTTACTTTACTAAAACCTTGTCCGCCATACGAAAATTGTCCGTTTTCACCTAACGCAGCAGCTGTTGCTCCTCCTCCAGAACCTGAAATAACTTGTTTTGCATTGGCACCTTCGATATATTGTAACGATTGATCATGACCCGAAACCAATACTAAGTTTTTATGGTCTTTTACCAACACTTCAACTCTTCCCATTAATTCATTGTAAGCCTCATTATATCTATCTTGTGATGAAATTGCTCCTTGACTTCTTACTTGCGTGATCAATGACGCTACTCCCGGTATAGGTAATAAATGATTTATAGCAGGATATTTTCCACCATATTTACCATTGGTATACAATGGGTGGTGCATGGCCAAAATAATCGTTTTTTGCTTTGCTTTTTTAAGTTCTCCTTCTAGTTCAACTAAAAACTTCGCTCGGTTTTTAATCTGGCATTTATCATTCATTTTTGGGTGTTTATTCCACCCTTCAATATACCATTGGGTATCAATCATTATTAAATGAACATTATCGCTTATTTCAACCTCTTCTATTGGGCATCCGTTATTTGGCTCTAATACAGAATCTGAATTTAACGCCTCTTTTAGCAAGTCTTCTTCCAACTCAAGTCCATCAACTCCAGATTTCCAGTCTAGGTTACCTGGTAATACGTTTACCGTTCCTTGAAAACCTTTAATTGCTGAAAGTTGTTTTTTAATAACTTCATTGGCTTTGGTTTTTGCTGGACCATCATCCTTAGGCATTCCTTCTGGATAGAAGCTATTTCCAAGAAGTAATAAGTTTGCTTCTTCAGTATTTTCAGCCGCTATATATTTTTGAAAAGATTCTAATGCTAGATTTTTTTCAGTTTCACCTATAAAGCCCGCGTCTCCTAGTAAATAAAAGGTGCGTTCAATTTCTTTTCCATTCTCTGAAAAAGAAGAAGGTTGATATGTTGTTGAATATTGAGGTTGGTAAGTAGCGCAAGAGATTAGCAGTAATCCCAGTGTAAAAGTTATAAAGATGTTAATTTTTTTCATAAGCAAATTAAAGCGTAGTATTTTTAGTAATTTGGATGTTTAAAACAGAAATTTATGAGCGATATCGTTGAGGCTGCAGATAATTTTGTACTGAATCTTTTTAAAGAAAAATTACCTAGCACGTTTGTTTATCACAATTATTCGCACACAAAACGTGTCTATAAAAGTATAAATGAAATTATTGAAGACTCCCAAATTTCTGTTAAAGATGCTACCGTCCTTAAATTAGCAGCTTTATTACACGATACTGGATACATTGTAAAGCGTGAAGGCCATGAAGAAGAAAGTGTGAAATTTGCCCGAGAGTTTCTAGAATCTAAAGATGTTGAAAAGGATATTATTGATGGCGTTGAAAAATGCATCATGGCCACCAAGTTTAAAGACACAACCCCTAAAGATCACATGGAAGAAATCATGCGTGATGCAGATTCTTCACATTTTGGAAAAGATTACTTTGAAGAGGCTAGTGAATATTTAAGGCAAGAATACATTGCACAAAACATTAGAAATTACACCCCCCAAGAGTGGCGAGATGAAAACATAGAGCTGCTTATTGATAAACATAAATTTTATACTCCTTACGCGTTAAAAAATTGGCAGCACACGAAACAAGAGAACCTTGCTGATTTGATTAACAAAAACAAAAAGATTAAGAAGAAGATTAAAAAAGAAGAGTTAAAAGCTCAACTTAAAGCAAAGTATAAGGATAAAAGTGTAGATCGTGGTATTCAAACCTTTTATAGAACGGCACTTAGAAACCACATTAAACTAAGTGATATTGCCGATACTAAAGCCAATATCCTGCTTTCAGTAAATGCAATTATTATATCGTTAGTGCTTTCTAATTTACTTTCAAAGTTAGACAATCCATCTAACGATTATTTAATCATACCTACTGCAATCTTTGTTATTTTTAGTGCGATTACCATGATTTTATCGGTAATAGCTACACGCCCTAACGTTACACGGGGTGAGTTTACAAAAGAAGACGTTGACAATAAAAGTGTAAACCTAGCCTTTTTCGGGAATTTCCACCGGATGGAACTGTCAGAATTTGAATGGGCAATGGATGAGTTATTAAAGGACCGGGATTACGTATATTCTTCTCTTACCAAAGATTTATACTTCTTAGGAAAAGTATTGGATAGAAAATACCGCATTTTACGATGGACTTATACCATATTTGTTACGGGTACGATTATATCAATATTAGCCTTTGCGCTTTCGTTCTATCTAGGTGGTTCGAGAATGTCTTAGTTATTGATTTCAGTAATTAAATCGTCGTAAGTATAGTATTCCTTTTTGTTATCTTTTTGCTTAGAATACAATACACTAACACGTATTGCTTTAAGACCTGTAACACCTTGCAGGTCTTCTAATTCAACAATTTCAACATCTTTATCTAATTGTTTTTTGTGCTGAAGGAAAGAAACATATTTTAAGTATTCTTTTTCATCTTCTTTTTGTGAATAGATAATCACTATTTTACCTTCTTGGGTAACCCGTTCTTCGGTGCCTTTAATATTGGCTTTGTCAACTCGTTTTTTTACTACTTCGTATCGCGCATTATAGGTTCCATCTACATCAAAACGCTTTTCATCCATTCTAAACCGAAGGGATAACGAGCCGTTAAAAGCTAAAATCATGGAAGCGACATTTAATTGTACAGGTAACTGCTCTTTAAGCTTATAATAGCTATTCTCCATTTCGCACATTACTTGTAATTGCCAAAGTCGTAAATTATATAAATACACTTTATTGAAGCTTTTATGCTTAGTAATGGCTTCGCCTATATATAAGTTATGCTCTACACCATCGGTTTTAAAACGTTCAAAATAATGCGGATACATTTGTTGCGCCTCAATTTGTTTTTTATCAATTACTGAAGCCATACGCTTATTGATAATCATAACAGCATCATCGTAATTTTTACGATATTTATAAATTAAGCCGCTATTTTTATCAACCTGTTCTTGATAGTCTTTTATTAAAACCTCTAAGTTTTCGTTTTTAGAGCTTAAATGTTTAAAAAGTGGAATTATTTCAGTTCGTAGAAATTTCAGAACTTGACGCTCACTATCCACTTGTAAACCATCTTTAAGTTCCTTCAGGTAATTTGAAATTCTAAATTCCAAATGTTCGTAAATGGGGAGAGGTTCTAATTTTTCTACTTTTTTTATAATCTGCCTAATTTCTTTAAGCTGAAGTATTAAGTCTTTTATGGTAGCATTATTTCTAGCTTCCGAAGAACCTTTAACGTCTATTTGTCCGTAAAGCGGGTGAACATCTTCAAAAACCACTTCTCTAAAGTAGGTTGGGTTGCCTTGTGTAATTGAATTTAAATATCGCTTAGCTTCTTTCCTGAATTTCCAATGAACACTTGGGTGCAATGAAGTACACTCTTCTTGAATAATCAATTCAAGTTTATTTTCAATTTGTTTTTTTCCACGAACAACCGAATCTACTAAAAACGGCATAACTGTATGAAGCTTGTTCGCATTTATAGAGTTAAGATGATTGATGTTTGGAGAAACCAACTCTAAAATACCCAATACCTTACCTTCATTGTTTACAATAGATGCCAGAATAGCACTATTAACACCTTGATTTAAAAGTTTTTTATATAAAATATTATCAGGATATAGTTTATGGTATTTGGGCACATTCGATATGCAATAAAACTCTTTTTGCTTAAAAAGCTTATAATACGATGCATCACAAAGTGCTGTTTGGCACTGCTCTTTGTCTTTTTCGTTTAAGATAAAGCTATCCACGTTTTTGAATATAAATCTTTCAAAAAGCTGGTCTTCTTCATTAAATTCAGAAAAACCTATTTTTAAGTCTTGTAATTGAAAAATAGACCTAAAAATACTCTCAAAACCATCAGAAGGACTTTCCTTTTCAGGATTGTTACGCAGTAGATTAGATTTGAAATCTGAAATGGACGCGTCTAAAGTAACATCAAACATATTGGCTATTACAAAACCTTTGAAAATCCAACTTCCAGGAGGAAACTTTTCTTTCCAAAGTGTAATATTATCAAAACCGTCTAAAAGTTCTTGGACGTCTTCTTTTGTAATATCTACCGCTTTATCAGTTGGTATAAGATCAACAAAATCACCGTTATATAAAATACGGTAGGTATGGTTTACGCCATCGGCATCTGGTATTTTATAATGCAACGGACGTTTAAAGTCTACATTATATCCATAATGAACATTTAAAATAATACTACAACTCATGATGTAAGTGTAATCATCATCAAAATTAGTAAGCTGTGGTATGTACTCCTCTCCAGCGGCTGCAAGAATGTCTTTGTATCGTTTAGATGACTTAAAAACAAATTCCTGAAATGGAATGGTAGCGAGTTTTATTTCATTTTCCTGCAATAAAGAAGAAAACAACTCATCTAGCACACTATCAATTTGTTCATCGTATTTTTCAAATTGGGCTTTGGTGGTCAATCCCTCTTCTAGAATAGGGTATTTTTCAGCAATTTCAAGTACGGCCTTTGCACGTTCCCTGATCATTTTTCGAGGGGAATCTAAATGAGCTCGGTATTTATTAAATAACTTACCGAAACTCACTTGTATTTTTAAAGGAAATTCGCTGCTTTGTGTTTTCATTTTCAACTAATTGACCGCTTGTTGTTTTACTCTAAAGTATAATTTTATTTCTATAAATAATCACCGTTTTAACAAATTAACATTAATTTGAGAGTAGCATTTTTTTTCAGAAACAAATACTGTTATTTTTGCGCTTACAAATATACCTATTATGAGACGATTATTATTTACATTACTTACAGCAATATTGCTAACATCTTGTGCCGGCGACAGCGATACCTTTACCTTAAAAGGTACAGCAAATAACTTTGAAGATGGTACCGAAATATATGTGTATAGTGTTAAAGGCACCAACCAACCTAAAGTAATTGATACAATTACTATTACAAAAGGTGCTTTTGAAGCAACGTATCCTAAAAGCGACACTCTTTCTGTTAATTATCTTACTGTAAAAAACATGCGGGCCAACATTGTCTATTTTCCAGAAAATGAAGATATGGAAGCTACATTGTATAAAGATAGCATAGGCTCCTCTTTTGTTAGCGGTGGAAAGCAAAATGATTCATTTAGGACTTTTTCTAAAAAAATGCGTTCGATTAACGAGCAAAAACAAGCTGATATAAAAGAATTTAGAGAAGCGCAAGCAAGTGGCGATACAGCTACGGTAAAAAAGATTCAAGAGGAAAACTTAGCATTGTCTGAACAAGAAACTGAGTATAAAAAAGAGTTTATCAATAATAACAAGAACTCTCTTTTTTCTGTAATGCTTCTTTCTGAAATGCTTACTCGTAAAGCAATGACAGCTGAAGAAGCTAACGATGTATTAGATAATCTTTCACCAAAAGTGGCTGCTTCTCCAATCGTTAAACAAATTGAAGCGATGATTGCCAATGCTAAAAAAGCTGATATTGGCTCTATGGCTCCTAACTTTAGTGCACCAACTCCAGAAGGAGAAACATTGGCGCTTAAAGATGCGATGGGAAAATATACTATTATTGATTTTTGGGCTTCTTGGTGTAAACCTTGTCGTCGTGAAAACCCCAACGTAGTAAAGGTATACGAAAAATATCACGATAAAGGACTAAATATAATTAGTGTATCATTAGATCGTCAAAAGCAAAAAGATAAGTGGATTAAAGCCATCGCAGATGATAATATGGATTGGTATCACGTATCTAACTTACAGTTTTGGCAAGATCCAATTGCAAGACAATATAATGTTAGAGCCATCCCAGCTACCTTTCTTTTAGATGAAAACGGAAAAATTATCGATAAAGATCTTCGTGGACCAGCCTTAGGCGCTAAAATGGAATCATTATTAGGAAGTAAATAATAACTACAACTAATTTTTAAAACAAAAAAAGCCTTAAAACTGAAGTTTAGTTTCAAGGTTTTTTTATTTGAATCAATTAGCTTTTTAATTCAATAAAAAACTAACATTTACAGTTGCTTTTAATTTAATTTCTCCAGGTGCTAAAGGCTGTTGTCCTCCAGAAGCATCGCTTTCCATCATTGCAGATTTGTACATAACGGGTTGTGGATAATCCGGTTGTTGAAACTCACTAATCAGCACCGCTTTTCCAATGGATTGGTTCAGTACACTTGCATACTCTTCCGCTTTCATCTTAGCATTTTCAACTGCTTTTTTCCTAGCTTGAGCTTTTAATTCATCTTCATTAGAAGCAGAAAAACTAACACCATCTATACGGTTAATACCACTTTGCAATAAGCCATTCATTAAGTCTTCATACTTTGAAAGATCTTTCAGCTTAATTGAAATCGCTTGATTAGCACTATAATTATAGGTTTTACTGTTATAATCGTAGTTTTTATTCAACCGAATATATTGTGTTTTCACATCTTTATCATCAATGCCCATTTTCTTTATAAATGATAGTACTTTTGAAACGGTACGGTCATTTTCTTGTTTAATTATGGTAGCATCTTTTCCCGTATTTTCTACACGAATATCTATGTTAGCTTCGTCTGGAACCGTGTTTACAATTCCTTCACCAGTTACCGATACGGTATGTTGTTGAGTATTTTGAGCGTGTGTCATCATTGTTGTTGTTAAAATAATAACTAAAATTTGAACTGTTTTTTTCATACGTTTTAATTTTTTAAAGTTTTCCGAGTTTGTGTAATACAAATAATAAAATAATAGGAATGGCCAATACGGCAACAATCCACAATTGCGTTTGCAATAATATAGGCGCAAAAGCAATCGTTAATACATACCCTGCAATAGCCCCGCCAAAGTGTGCATCGTGACCAATATTTCCTAATCTTTTTTTCATTCCGTAAATGGAATACAGTAAATACAGGATACCAAAAATCCAAGCTGGGATCGCAATTGGAATGAAAAACAAGTATAATCCCATATCGGGGTAAAATAATATCGCCGA
Organism: uncultured Marixanthomonas sp.; assembly: GCA_913057965.1. GTDB lineage: Bacteria > Bacteroidota > Bacteroidia > Flavobacteriales > Flavobacteriaceae > Marixanthomonas. Next base: position 21,449 of record CAJXPE010000003.1, read on the forward strand.
ATAAAGAACCCCTGTAACAGCGCCACTAGCTCCTACTGCGCTGTAATGATATTCGTCTTTATGAAAAAAGAACGACAGTAAATTACCTACAATTAAGCTTGCTAAATAAATCAATACAAATTTGATCACCCCAACAGAACTTATCACAACATTGGCAAAAAAGAACAGGGTAAACATATTAAAAAACAAATGCGACCAGTCTGCATGTAAAAAGCCCGAACTTGCCATTCGTATTTGTTCTCCTCGGCGTATTCCGGCAATATTGAATTTATACTTTTCAAAAAAAGAAAAATCATTAAAGCCTTTTATCGAGATAATTACATTGGCTGCAATGATTATAATAGTGGCAATGTGGAGTTCTGGCATATCTTTTCAATACTTTTATTCGGTTATTATGCAATAAAATTAGTTAGTTTTGCAGTAAATTTATCTATGCAACGGTTACTTTATTTTCTACTGTACCCAGTACTTTGGCTTACTTCCATACTGCCTATGTGGCTGTTGTATTTTAAATCCTCCTGCCTCTACATAATTACATATTATATTATTGGCTACCGAAAAAAAGTAGTTAAAAACAACTTAAATCTCGTTTTTCCTGACCGTTCTTCGGAAGAAATAAACCGCATTGCAAAAGGGTTTTACAAACATTTATGCGATGTTATTTTTGAAACTATCAAAAGTCTTACCATTTCTGAAAAAGAAATTAGTAAACGTTTTCAGTTTGAAAATTTAGAACTTTTGGAAGAATTAAAAGGAAAAGGAAAAAGTACCTTGCTTATGAGCGGTCATTATGCCAATTGGGAATGGACCGGGATTTTAAACAAAAAAACAACCTATAAATGCTACGCCGTTTATAAAAAATTGGACAATCCTTACTTTGATTCACTAGTAAAACGAACCAGAGAACGCTTTGGTGCTAACATTATAAGTAACAAAAAAATTGTAACACACCTTTTTAGGGAAGCAAAACGAAATATTAAAACCGTCACGCTGATTTTATCTGATCAAACACCAAAACGAAACGCTTACAAGCATCACGATACCTTTATGGGCATTGATGTCCCTGTTTTTACTGGAACGGAAGAGTTGGCAAAAAAATTAGACTTTGCAGCAGTTTATCTTAAAGTTGAAAAAATAAAACGCGGCTATTACAAAACCACTTTTGAACTACTCACCGAAAACCCAAAAGAACTTTCAGATTTTGAAATCACTCGCATGTTTTTAACAGAAATTGAAAAACAGATTAAAAAACAACCAGAGTTTTACCTCTGGTCGCATAAACGTTGGAAGCACAGACTCCAATAATTTAAGTCTTTAGCTATTTGCTATCGCTTTAATTTCTGTAATAAAACGATCTGCCAAAGTATCTGCATCTTTTTGCGAAGGTCCTTCTGTGTAAATCCTAATAATAGGTTCGGTATTCGATTTTCGAAGGTGTACCCAGTTTTCAGCAAAGTCTATTTTAACCCCATCAAGCTTATTAATTTCTTCCGAAGCATATTTACTTTCAATCGATTTCAGAATCTTGTCTACATCTAATTGTGGCGTTAATTCAATCTTTTTCTTGCTCATAAAATAACTTGGGTAGCGCTTCCGAAGTTCGCTAACCGCAATTTTTTCTTCTGCTAAGTGACTCAAGAATAAAGCGATTCCTACCAAACTGTCTCTACCATAATGTAATTCAGGATAAATGATACCGCCATTTCCTTCGCCACCAATAATAGCTTTGGTATCTTTCATTTTCTGCACCACATTTACTTCGCCAACGGCACTGGCGGTATAGGTTCCGTTGTGTTTTTCGGTAACGTCTCGCAACGCACGGGAAGACGACATATTACTTACGGTATTCCCCGGATTGTGCTGCAATACATAGTCAGCAACGGCAACCAACGTATATTCTTCGCCAAACATCTCGCCCTTTTCATCTACAAAAGCCAACCTATCTACATCGGGATCTACTACAATACCAAGATCGGCATGTTCGCTCACTACTTTATTCATTAAATCGGTTAAGTGCTCTTTTAAAGGCTCTGGATTATGTGGGAATTCGCCCGTAGGTTCACAGAATAACTCTACCGTTTGAACCCCCAGCGCTTTAAGAAGCAGCGGAACAGCAATCCCACCCGTTGAGTTTACACCATCTACAACCACTTTAAAATTTGCTTTTTTAATAGCTGATGTATTTACCAATGCCAACTCAAGAATTTCATCAATATGTAAATCTATATACGCATCGTTTTTACTAATCTTTCCTAAATTATCTACTTCAGAAAAAAGGATGCTTTCCTCTTCAGCGATATTAAGTATGTCTTGTCCTGCTTCAGCATTTAAAAATTCACCATCTTTATTTAGCAATTTAAGCGCATTCCATTGTTTAGGATTATGGCTGGCAGTCAAAATAATTCCTCCATCGGCATGTTCCATTATCACTGCCATTTCAACTGTTGGGGTTGTCGACAAGTCAAGATCAATTACGTGAATTCCCATTCCTACTAAGGTATTCATGACCAATTGTTGCACCATCTCTCCCGAAATACGAGCATCACGCCCCACAACAACACGGTATTCATCTTTGTTGCGTTGTTTTTTCACCCAACTACCATAGGCTGCTGCGTATTTTACAGCGTCAATAGGGGTTAAATTTTCACCTTGTGAACCTCCAATGGTTCCACGTATTCCCGAAATGGATTTTATCAATGTCATGAATTCAAGTTTTAAGCAAATATACTTTTTTTAGGGTGCTTTACTACATTATGATTTTGTAAATTGTAGCGATGAATTTTTTAGCACATATCTACCTTTCCAGTGAAGATGAAGGTATAACTATTGGAAACTTTATAGCCGATGGCATTAAAGGTAAAAAGCATGAGAAATTTCCGCCAAAAATACAGAAAGGCATCCTATTACATCGCGAAATAGATACGTTTACTGATAGTCACCCCACGGTACGACAAAGCACAGCAAGGCTTCACGAAAACTACAGCCATTACAGTGGAGTAATCGTAGATATCCTTTACGATCATTTTTTAGCTAAAAATTGGAGCCAATATCACAAGCTTCCGTTAGATGTATATGTAGAGAATTTTTATGATTTGCTTCGGAATAACTTCGCGATACTCCCAACCCGAATACAACGTATGATGCCGTATATGATTGCTGACAATTGGTTACTGAGTTATGCTACGGTTCGTGGCATCAGCACTATTTTAGACCAGATGAACGTCCGTACCAAAGGTAAATCGAAAATGAATTTTGCGGTTTTAGAACTCGAACAATATTATGATGAGTTTGAAGCAGAATTCACTTCCTTTTTTGATGAATTAATTATATTTTCAAACGAAAAATTAAAAGAGTTATGAAAGCACTCCCCTACCTTTTTTTCTTTTTAGTAATTCTATCGTGTAAAGAAACACCTCAAACAAAAGAACTAGAAAAAGAAACCAAACAAGAAGTAACCAAAAAACCCGTAAAGAAAGCAGTCATTGCCGATAGTGCCATGGTTGTATCAGCACGAAAAGAAGCTTCAAAAATTGGAACTGAAATTTTAAAAAAAGGTGGAAACGCTTTTGATGCCATGATTGCTACTGAAATGGCGCTAGCAGTAACGTATCCTTACGCAGGAAACTTAGGAGGTGGCGGATTTATAGTTTACAGAACCCAATATGGCGAATTAGGCAGTATTGATTACCGTGAAAAAGCTCCAAAATCAGCTAGCCGAGATATGTATTTGGATGAAAACGGAGTCTATAAGGCCGAAGAAAGCAAAACTGGAAGTTTAGCAGTAGGCGTACCAGGTACGATTGCTGGTATTTTTGCCGTTCACGAAAAACTGGGTTCATTACCTATAGAAGTCATTTTGCAACCGGTAATAGACCTTGCTACAAAAGGGTTTGCTTTAACCGAAAGTCAAGTTGAACGTTTTAATGAATACAATTCAATTTTTAAAGAAGTAAATGGTGAAGAATCAATCTACACTAAAGCATATAAAGCCGGAGACACGCTAAAAAATGAAGCGTTAGCAAACACCTTATCTCGAATTGTTAAAAAAGGACGTGCTGGTTTTTATGAAGGGGAAACAGCAAAAATACTAGCTAACTTTATTCAAGAAAAAGGTGGAATTATCACACAAGAAGATTTAGAAAGCTATCAAGCAGAATGGCGTGAACCCGTTGTTTTTGAGTATAAAAATTTAAAAATAATATCCATGGGACCGCCATCGAGTGGTGGAATTGTATTAGGACAAATTTTAAATATGATCGAACCATATCCCATTGAAACGTATGGTCATAATTCGGCTAAATACATTCAATTGCTTACCGAAGCCGAACGAAGGGCATATGCAGACCGTAGTCATTATTTAGGAGATCCAGATTTTGTAACCATCCCAACCGATTCATTATTATCAAAAAAATATGCCAAAAGAAGAATGAATACTTTTTCTTTTGAAACTGCAACTTCTTCAACCGAAATAAGCCCAGGTAGTGTACAAGGATACGAAAGCACCGAAACTACACATTATTCTATTATAGATCAATTGGGCAATGCGGTAGCTGTAACCACTACGCTAAATGCCGCTTTTGGTTCAAAATTATATGTAAAAGACTTAGGTTTTTTCTTAAATAACGAAATGGATGACTTTAGCGCCAAACCAGGCGAACCCAATATGTTTGGTTTAATTGGTGGAGAAGCAAACGCCATAGAACCTCAAAAACGGATGCTAAGCTCCATGACCCCCACAATTGTTGAGAAAAATGATAGCCTTTGGATGAGTGTTGGTACACCAGGCGGTTCTACAATTATAACTTCCGTTCTACAAACTATTTTAAATGTCTCAGCGTTTAATATGAATATGCAAGAAGCTGTCGATGCTCCTCGTTTTCATCATCAATGGTTGCCAGATGAAATTACTTTTGAACCAGAAGGTTTTTCAGAAAAGCTATTGGACAGCCTTCAAAAAAGAGGCTATAACATCAATAGAAAAGAAGCGCCTGTAATAGGAAAAGTGGATGGCATCTTACTACTTCCGAATGGAAAATTGCAAGGTGGAGCCGATAAAAGAGGGGATGATACTGCTGTGGGCTTCTAAAAAACGCACTTAATCGATACTTTTACACCATACATCTAATTGTAAGTATTTTACTACATTTTGTAGGAAAAATAGTTAATTTTGAAGGAGTTAAATAAGTATAAAAAAAGCTGGGGAGCCTAATTAAATCATACAAAAACATACTATCTAAATAACACAAACCTGAAATTTTATTTGGTTTGCTATACGTTTCCTGTGCTTTTGCATTAAAATTATTTTTGCCAAAAGCCTATGAAAAAAAAATCTTTCTTTAAAGATTTACACATCATCATTCCTTTAGTGTTTAGTGGTTTACTATGCATTGGGCTTATCTTCATTCTTTCGCAAAAAACAACCTTAGTTTTACAATTTGAACGAAAATTAAACGAGCTTAGTGCTATATTTATTGGTATAAGTGGTTTTCTGGCTGTATTTATAATGTTGTATTTAATGATCATTGCAATTGGTTTAAAAAACAGTAGAAAGGAAGGCATTACTGGTTTAGAAAGAATAAATCAGAAAATGCACGATTTTAGGGAAATTATAGAAATCTTACTTCAATCTAAAATATGGTTACCAGGCCTGAAAGAATACATCGATGAAGAGTTTTCTGGACTTACCTTTTTTCAAGTAAAAGAGTTTTATAAAGGAAAATCTAAATTGGCAATCGAGTTTTTACAAGAAAAGAACAACTATGCTGATACCGAAAGTTTGTATTTAGAACTAAAATCATTGATGCAAACCGATGTTAAACAAAAACACATTCCTGATACCATTATTAAACCCGCATTTTATAAAAAAGAGCTCATTCAAAAGTGGTTAGAGCATAAAAGTGGCTCTGGATTATGGTATTACTTTGGTTATAAATTTGGCGCTTACAAAGATGCTCTAGATTTGGAGTCCATTTACGAAAGACATCAGGAAAAAATAATGACACTTGCCAATTCAATTGATAATAAAGCTTTTGAAGATTCATCATTCAACGAGGGGTTTTTATCAAAACTGGGAGAATATATTACCACTGAGGTGGTGCCTAAATTATACCAACTTCAAGAAAAATCTTCTGGAAAAATGCCCACCTTCTCTCGCTATTTATACTTTATATTTTTACTCTTGGTCTTTTTTGGCGTTCTGCTTCCTTTGGCATATTTACTTTTTAATCTTGCACCACTCTTTTTAATTATAAGCTATGCTTTTGTAATTAGTGTGGTTTTCTTTTTAAGTACTACCTTTTTTCGTTTTTTGAATAATTCAATTGACTAAAAGTGTAATTTATTTTTCTTTAGAATAACAATTATCTCACTCTAAACCAAGTTCTAAAATTTCACTTCAAATGAGTACCTTTGCAGACTATGGCAAAAAATGAAAATTTTATTGAAGTTTTAGGCGCACGTGTTCATAATTTAAAGGACATAGATGTTAAAATCCCAAGAGATAAATTAGTTGTCATTACTGGTTTGTCCGGTAGCGGAAAATCCTCATTAGCCTTTGACACCATTTACGCAGAAGGACAGCGCCGATATATTGAAACATTTTCGGCTTATGCCCGGCAATTCTTAGGAAACTTAGAACGTCCAGATGTCGACAAAATCGATGGCCTCTCCCCTGTTATTGCCATTGAGCAGAAAACCACAAGTAAAAGTCCGCGATCTACCGTTGGTACTATTACTGAGATTTACGATTTTCTTCGTTTGTTATATGCACGTGCCAGTGATGCCTACAGTTACAATACGGGTGAAAAAATGGTTAGCTACAGCGATGAGCAGATTAAAAACCTAATTATTGAAGAGTTCGATGGTAAAAAAATCAGCGTTCTCGCGCCCGTTATCCGTTCTAGAAAAGGACATTACCGCGAACTTTTTGAGCAAATTGCCAAACAAGGCTTTGTAAAAGTTAGAGTTGACGGCGAAGTAAAAGATATTGTAAAGGGAATGCGAACGGATCGTTATAAAACTCACGATATCGAGATTGTTATTGACCGCTTAAAGGTTTCTACGGAAACAGAAAACAGCAAACGCCTTAGCGAAACCATCAATACTGCTATGTATCATGGTGATGATGTGTTGATGGTTTTGGATAATGAAACCAATAAAGCTCGATTTTTTAGTCGTTCATTAATGTGCCCAACCACTGGGATTTCCTACCCGAATCTGGAGCCGAATAATTTTTCGTTCAACTCGCCTAAAGGCATGTGCCCCAATTGTAAAGGATTAGGAACTCTATACGAGGTAAATCTTAATAAAATCGTTCCAGATGATAGTTTATCTATTAAAAAAGGAGCATTAGCACCGCACGGACCACAAAAGAAAAACTGGGTTTTCAAGCAATTGGAACTTATAGCTCAAAAATTTGATTTTGAATTAAGCGATCCTTTCAGTAAAATTCCAGAAGAAGCAAAAAAAATGATTTTCCACGGCGGAAATTCAGCTTTTGAAGTCGATTCAAAAACCCTCGGTATTACCCGAAAATATAAAATCGATTTTGAGGGAGTTGCCGCCTTTTTACAAAACACCTTCGAAGCAAACGAATCCCGATCGCTACAGCGCTGGGCAAAAGAATATATGGACAAAGTAGTCTGCCCAGACTGCGAAGGAAGCCGCTTACGAAAAGAGTCTTTGTTTTTTAAGGTAAACGATAAAAACATAGCCGAACTCGCCCATATGGATATCATCGAGCTGGCAAATTGGTTTAAAAACATAGAAAAAGACTTAAGTGAAACACAGCTTAAAATTGGTTCGGAAATTATAAAAGAAGTTCGTACCCGTATTCAATTTTTGGTCGATGTTGGGTTAACGTATTTGGCTCTCGACCGAAGCTCCAAATCCCTTTCTGGTGGGGAAGCACAACGTATTAGACTGGCAACACAAATTGGTTCGCAATTAGTTGGTGTGCTTTATATTCTCGATGAGCCTAGTATTGGTTTACATCAACGAGACAATGAAAAACTGATTGAATCATTGGTTTCCCTTCGGGATATTGGCAACTCCGTTCTTGTGGTAGAACACGATAAAGAAATGATTGAAAGCGCCGATTATGTGATTGATATTGGTCCTGCAGCTGGAAAACACGGTGGGGAAATTGTTTCAGAAGGCACTCCTTCGGAGATCTTAAAACATAAAACCCTTACAGCAGAATACCTAAACGGAAGCAAAGAAATTGAAATCCCCAAGAAAAGACGGGAAGGCAATGGAAAAACTCTAAAACTCTCGGGTGCTACCGGAAACAACTTAAAAAATGTAACCGTTTCCTTTCCATTGGGAACCATGATCGGTGTTACAGGCGTTTCAGGAAGTGGAAAATCTACATTAATAAATGAAACCCTCTACCCTATTTTAAACGCTGAGATTTATAACGGTGTTAAAAAACCGATGCCTTATAAAAAAATAGAAGGCTTAGAACATCTTGATAAAGTGATTGATATCAACCAGTCGCCTATTGGCCGTACGCCACGTTCCAATCCGGCCACTTATACGGGTGTTTTTTCAGAAGTACGAAGTTTATTCGCCAAAATACCCGAATCTATGATTCGAGGCTATAAACCGGGACGTTTCAGCTTTAATGTAAAAGGAGGACGTTGTGAAACTTGTAAAGGTGCGGGTGTAAAGGTTATAGAAATGAATTTTCTGCCCGATGTATATGTAGAGTGCGAAACCTGCCAAGGAAAGCGTTTTAACCGCGAAACATTGGAAATTCGATATAAAGGCAACTCAATTTACGACGTATTGAGTATGACGATTAATGAATCTTGCGAGTTTTTTGAACACATCCCCAAAATTTACAGAAAACTAAAAACCATACAAGATGTTGGTTTGGGTTACATTACATTGGGACAACAATCCACAACACTATCTGGTGGAGAAGCACAACGCGTAAAACTGGCTACTGAACTTTCAAAACGAGGAACTGGAAATACATTTTATATTCTTGATGAACCTACAACAGGATTACACTTTGAAGATATTAGAGTATTGATGTTAGTATTAAACAAATTAGTAAAAAAGGGAAATACTGTGCTTATTATAGAGCACAATCTGGACGTTATAAAAACGGTGGATTATATAATAGACATTGGTCCAGAAGGTGGAAAAAAAGGAGGAAAAGTAATTGCTAAAGGTACCCCAGAAGAAATTATTAAAAACAAAAAAAGCCATACCGCCCGGTTTCTTAAAAAAGAATTACATTCGTGAGAGGAAAGAAGATGAATGAAAGATGTTGAAAATTAAAACATGAATGGTTTTTCTTATTTAAAGCCAAGTGAGAATGCAAATGATAACACATGAGAAACGAACAGAAAAATAAAAATTGGAACTTAGTAAAAACAAATGATTCTTGGGCTATTTTCAAGATCATGGGCGAATTTGTAAGTGGTTACGAAAAATTGAGTAAAATTGGTCCTTGCGTATCCGTTTTTGGTTCAGCCCGAACTAAGCCTGATCATGAATACTATAAATTAGCCGAACGAATTGCTGAAAAAATAACCAATAACGGTTATGGGGTAATAACTGGAGGTGGTCCCGGTATCATGGAAGCTGGTAATAAGGGAGCGCATTTGGCCGGTGGAACTTCGGTAGGACTGAACATTACACTACCTTTTGAACAACACGATAATCCCTATATTGATGCTGACAAAAGCATTGATTTTGACTACTTTTTTGTACGCAAAGTAATGTTTGTTAAGTATTCGCAAGGTTTCGTAGTGATGCCCGGTGGTTTTGGAACACTTGACGAATTTTTTGAAGCTTTGACGCTTATACAAACACATAAAATAGATAAATTTCCCATCATTCTCGTAGGAACGAAATTCTGGGGTGGTTTATGGGACTGGGTTAAAGGAACCTTACTTGAAGCAAATAACAATGTGAGCGCAGAAGATTTAGAATTGGTACATATTGTTGACAATGAGGATGAAGTCCTTGACATTTTGAATCAGTTTTATGGTGAATACAACCTTAGCCCTAATTTCTAACATGTGCAATCCTCAATATGTGTAGAAACGCCTTAGTTTATAGCGATTTTTATTTTATATTTCCGCAGTTTCGCAACGTATTTCAGATTCTAAAAACAACCCATTATAATTCATAAAACCTTCTTGAACATAAAGAACTTCATAACTGTTATCAGTTGCTTATTTGTGGTTACCATGTCGGCTCAATACGATATTTCTATTGAAGCAGAATTAAACCCCGATACAAAAAGTATACAAATAAACCAGCAAATTGAGTTTACAAACAACTCAAATATAGTTTGGCATGAGGTTTATCTAAATGACTGGGCTAATAGTTTTTCCAATAAAACCACCCCTTTAGCAAAGCGTTTTGCTGAAAACTACAATAGTTCCTTTCATTTTGAAAAAAAAGAGGATCGAGGGAAAACAAATGTCCACAGCATTACAGACACAGCAAACACACCTCTAAATTGGGAACGTGGCGAAGCCGCCGATATTATCAAAATCACACCCCAAAGCCCAATAATGCCAGGGGAGAAATTTACTGTTAATTTAATGTATTCCGTAAAGTTGCCAAGCACCAAATTTACTCGCTTTGGAGTAACGGAAAACAACAATTATAAATTGAAGTATTGGTATATTTCCCCTGCGGTTTTTGATAAAGATTGGCAAGTGTACAGTAATAAAAACACAGACGATCTTTTTTTAACACCTTCTTCTTTTTCAATAGATTTTAAAATTCCTCAGGAATACACCCTTACATCAGACTTTAATGTAATTTCTGAAACAATTTCTGAAAGCCAAAAAAACATCTTATTACAAGGTAAGCAACGAAATCAAGCTACTATTTATCTTGAAAAGGAACCTACTTTTGAAACCATTGAAACAGATAAAATTACCATTGTAACCAATTTAAAAGATGAAAAACTTTCGCCGCAAATTAGTGCGTTGTCAGTAGATAGAATTTTACATTTTTTAGATAATCAACTGGGTGAATATCCGTTTGAAAAAATGGTTATTAGTGAAGCAGATTACCGAAACAGCCCGGTGTATGGGCTTAACCAACTTCCAGATTTTATAAGCCCCTTCCCTGCCGGTTTTGAGTACGATATGGAACAACTTAAATCCATAACAAGAAAATACATAGCGTCTTCGCTTTCACTTAATCCACGAAAAGACAGTTGGTTAATTGGGGCTTTGCAGATTCATTTAATGATGGAGTACGTAGACACCTATTATCCAAAGATGAAGATTTTAGGTACTTTAAGTGATTTTTGGGTTATTCGATGGGCACACGCTGCAGATTTAGAATTTAACGACCAATACCCTTTATTATATCAAAATGTAGCTCGCAATAACTTACAACAATCTTTAACTACCTCTCGAGATTCGCTGCTTAAGTTCAATAAAAATATAGCAAACGATTATTATGGTGGGGCTGGGGTAAAATACCTTTCTGATTATTTAGGAAAGGAAACCGTTTCAAAAAGCATTAAAGAGTTTTATACTGAAAACAAGCTTAAACCCATTAAACCAACAGCTTTTCAAGAAACACTTCAGAAAAACACAGATCTACCTATCAATTGGTTTTTTACTGATTATATAGACTCCCGTACTACGATTGACTTCAGAATAAAAAACGTAGAAAAACAAGAGGATTCGCTTAGAGTAACCGTTAAAAACACTCGTAAAAACAGCATGCCTGTTTCCCTCTACGGAATTAACAAAGACAGTGTTGTTTTCAAAAAATGGTTGTTACCTATTGATAGCACCGCAACAGTTACGGTACCAAAACAAGATGTTAGAAAGCTCGTTTTAAATTATGAAAAAACAATCCCAGAGTATAATCAACGTAATAACTACAAAGCGGTAAAAGGACTGTTTAACCGGCCCTTTCAGTTTAGGTTATTTCAAGATGTAGGCGACTCCCGTTACAATCAGGTGTTTTTTATGCCAGAGTTTCAATATAACTTGTACGATGGTTTTGTAGTTGGGCCTAAAGTGTATAATAAAACGGTATTGCCTAAAGGATTTCATTACAAGCTAACGCCTCAAATTGGACTTAAATCCAATACTATTATCGGAAGCGGATCGCTCGTGTATACTCAAAATTTTGATAAAAAATCATTATACTCCATGCGATATGGTTTTTCAGGAAGCTACTTTTCGTATGATCAGGACTTATTTTACAGGCGTTACACGCCGTTTATGACCTTTGCGTTCCGAAATAGAGATTTACGCGACAATGAAAAGCAATTTATTAATCTTAGGAGTGTAAATGTAATACGGGACGAAAATCCAAACGATCCAGATCAAGAACCAAATTACAGTGTTTTCAATCTTCAATACGTATACTCAAACCCTAATTTAATAAACTATTTTAAAGGGGTGGTTGATTATGAAATTTCAGCGAAGTTTAGTAAGATTTCTACCACATTTGAATACCGAAAACTCTTTCTAAATAACCGCCAATTAAATGTACGTTTCTTCGCAGGGGCTGTCTCTTATACACATCTCCGAGCCCACGAGACCTCTCTACATCTC
>CAJXPE010000004.1 GCA_913057965.1 uncultured Marixanthomonas sp.
AGACAGATTGTAAAGTTGTTTTTACGTAAAATAAATATTTTTTTTAACAAAGTTTAACCCTAAGAGATACCATTTCATAAATATCAAACAGTTTTTTAGCATTATATTTGCAGCTTCAAAAAAAGAAAGTGTCTATATTTAGTAAAGGAAGTACGACGCATGGAAAAGACAGAAAGAAAAAAAGAAAACGGCTTAAAGCGAATGCACAAATATTATAGCCTTACAGGGTTTTATTCATTTGTGGGTAGAAGCTTAAAGAAGAGTATTATCCCAATTCTCTTATTCGTTGGGGTTTTATTTTTAGTAGATTGGTTGTTAGTTGATTTTAGTGCATTTTTTACGCATGTTACCGAAACGTATCCACCGCTGAGTGTTTTATTGGTCTTTTTTGCCAGTGAGACTTTATTAGGGTTAATTCCTCCTGAAATTTTTATTGCCTGGTCCAGTAAAATGTCCGATCCTGTTATGTACCTATCTTTTTTAGCAGGCTTATCGTACCTTGGTGGTATTTGCAGCTATTTTATTGGAAAATGGATTTTACAAATCCCTTCAGTTTATGAGTATGTTGAAGTACGTATGAAAAAACACTTAAAGAACGTCCGTAAATGGGGTGGCTTTTTGATCATTGTAGGTGCTTTATTGCCCATACCATTCTCTATTACCAGTATGGCAGCGGGAACTATAAATTATAAATTCACAAATTACTTATTGTTTGGATTATTACGGTTTGCCCGATTTGCCATCTACGGAATTGCTATTTTCAGCCTTATGAAGTGATAGGCTTCTAAAAGAATAGTATTTTTGTGAATACAGAAATACTCTTATTTTCTTTTATGCCAAAAAATGATCCTTACGCGGCGTTACGCTACCGTGAATTCAATATTTTTTTACTACTCCGTTTTGCCATGGTCTTTGCTTGGACTATGCAATTTGTTGTTATAGAATGGGAAGTCTACAGTATTACCAAAGATCCACTTTCGTTAGGTATTATTGGGTTGATGGAAGTAATCCCAGCCGTTTCCATGGCATTATTTGCAGGTCACGTAGTAGATCAAAAAGAAAAAAAGAGTTTGCTTATAAAATGCATTATAGGCTTTTCTATAATTAGTCTTGGGTTATTTTTGATTACTTGGCCACGCATAATTAGCGGTATGGCAACCAATACCGTTTTATATTGTGTGTATTTTCTGGTTTTTCTCGGCGGGATTGTGCGCGCTTTTTTAGGTCCCACTATTTTTTCTCTCTTTTCATTAATAATCCCGAAGAAAGTATATCCCAATGCAGCTACTTGGAGTAGTTCCGTTTGGCAAGTAGGAGCCGTTTTAGGTCCCGCCCTTGGTGGTTTTGCCATTCACTGGATTGGCGTTCATTGGTCTATGTGTTTTATTTTCGGGCTTTCCTTATTGGCGTTAATTAGCTTATCTCAAATTCCGAAGAAACCTATTTTAAACCCCAATATTGGCGAACCCGTGATGAAAAGTTTAAAAGGAGGGTTGAAGTTTGTGTTTAGTAACAAAGTGATTCTTGGTGCTTTAAGCTTAGATATGATTGCCGTTTTGTTTGGTGGAGCCGTTGCATTACTGCCCATTTTTGCACAAGATATTCTACATGTAGGATCCGAAGGCTTCGGAATTTTACGCGCCGCACCGGCAATAGGCGCTGCCATTATTATGTTTACGTCGGCCTATTTTCCGCTTAATAAAAATGCGGGGATGAAACTTTTGGCCGCTATTTTTGGTTTCGGTTTGTGTATTATCGTATTTGGTCTTTCTACTTGGTTCTGGCTTTCTGTCTTTGCCTTGTTTATGAGCGGTGTGACCGATGGAATTTCGATGATTATTCGTCAAACGATACTGCAATTAAAAACCCCCGATGCCATGCGAGGTCGCGTGGCATCGGTGAATTCTATGTTTGTGGGGTCTTCTAATGAACTCGGTGCTTTTGAAAGCGGCTTAACGGCTAAAATAATGGGAACCGTCACCGCAGTTGTTTTTGGTGGGTGTATGACGTTAATCACGGTTGTAGGTACCGGAGCCTTACTTCCAAAGTTCAGAAAACTTGATCTGGAGGAAGACTTAAAAGAATATGAAGACGAAGAGGATTAATTAATCTTCAGAAATCAAACCTTCTTTAACTTCTTCTTTATTCCAAGTAAGAATGCTTTTAGCAAGAAATATGTTAGCCAAGACCATCATTGCTAAAATGAGTATTTCTGAAATGTTTGAGGCTTCATAAAACAGTGCTCCCAGAAAATGATATACGTTAAACAGCCCGATGACCAAAGTCCAACAAAAGGCTGTCCAACGGAACCATGATTTATTCACTTCCAATGTCAATAAAAAGAAAAGAAAGGCCAATCCTTCCAAGCCGATGCGCCACAGATGGTGGTTTAAGGGCACTTCGCCGGTAGCATCATCAAGCATTAGGCTTTCGTTGTAGTACACGCTCATAACCCCGTAAAGGTGGTGCAAAATAAACCCGATGGCCAAGAAAAGCCATAACAATGCAGTTTTTGTTCTCATAAATTTTAAGTTATTTGTTGTTTTTGTTGAAGTGGTTTGCGTTTGTTTAATTTTTTGATTGCGTTCTTCGATTAATTCAGAATGATCAATATTTGTAACGGGTCGTTTTAATTTTAAAACAACCCATAATGAAACGATGCTCATGATAATCCAGAAAAGATCGACACAGAAAATTTCATATTGACCTTCCGCAAAGGTGTTCCATATCCAGTTTCCGGAGGTGATTCCATTTACGATTGGGATTAAAAACCCTAAAATGCTTCCTGATAATAAGGTATACTTATTGGTTTTGTAGTTATCCCTCATAAAACGGAAGACAGCTGCAACGGCGATCCACCCTAAAAAGTAAACACAGTATAAAATCGTTTGGCGCGAGCTATCCATCGATCTTGGTAATACCTTCGCAATTATAAATGAGAAAGCGGTGATAGGGTACATACTCAGGCAAATAGCCAAATAAATATGACCCACCTTTCGGTTGAATAGTTTTTGTTCAATGGGGACATTCTTTTTATTTCGGGCTTCCAGCCAAATTAATACCCCCGAAATAATGACAAAACAGGTTATCAAGGCCAATACGAAATAAATAAACTTCAATGGCAATCCGCCAAAATCACCAAAGTGAAGCCTACGAACGGTTAATTCCACATCTTCTAAATAATCAGTATCATACGGGTTTTTTTCAGAAATAAGTTTGCCGGAAGCTACATCGTAAATAGTACGACCATTTCCTAAAAACTTGTTATCGGGATCTAACAAGCCATCAACCTGAAATTTCATATTAGTAGCACCGTAATTACGGATATATACTTGAGCAGGGGTGAAGTTTTCCCACTTGTTAAGCGTCTTATCCATAAAAACGTTTAAGTCTGGAATATCAGATACTTTTTCATCTGTTAGCTCATAGGTTTTTGCCATTGGGCGGAGCTCTGAAATCGTTTTATCTTGATCATTACCATAAACAAAATTAGCGGGAAGCAGTACCAAAGCCGAAAGACATAAAAAACAACTGGTAACTGCAAATACAAATTGAAACGGCAGTCCAATCATCCCTAAAACGGTATGCGCATCGGTCCAAATGGTCTTTAATTTCTTTTTTGGTCTAAAGGTGTAAAAGTTCTGAACAATCTTTTTCCAATGGACAATCACACCGGTGACAATAGCAAATAAAAAGAAGAGCGCTATAAAGCCAGCAATGTAAATACCAATGACGGGTACCTGACTAAAAAAGTGAAGTCTGTAAATTAATTCACCAATACTATAAAAAGCATAATATTCTGAATGACTGTAATCTAAAGTATCTAAATAGAAGTAATACTTCTTGTCTTTATCATTGACAATTGTAGTGTCTTGCGACTTGCTTAATAGTACATATAATTGCTGTTTCGCATCTGGAGCGATCATTCTTACATCTCTTCCGTAGAGATTAAAACCCTGCGCTTTAATGCTATCGATAACGCGATTGTAATCAATTTTTTCAGCTTGTTCTATATGAACTGAATCCCCTTTTTCCCAAGCGGTAATTTCATCTTTTATCAATGCAAAAGCACCTGCAAAGAAAATCACATACAAAGCAACGCTGATAACGATGCCGCTAATAGTATGGGTGTGAAAAAATACGTTGTAATTCCGTTTGCTCATGGTACTTAATTAATGGGATTATATATTTTTCCGAAGTAAACCAAAACGCTTAAAACAATGATAATAGCTATATAGAGCGCCCATAATTTCCATCCGTTTTTCGCTAAAAAGGATAAAATCATAATAGTAACCCACAATATATAAAGGGTATAAACCGAAGTGATTAAAACCGTCTTTGGGTCAGGTAACCAAAACGCCAATGCGATGTGTAGCAATGCTGAAATAATATAGCCGCCAACAATCCCTGCTGAAATTTTAGCAAAGCGCTGCCACGAAGACGTTGTTAAGTATTTTTTATTAGCTGGCATAGGTTAGGTATAATTCAAAAATGAATGAAAGGATAAAAATGATGGTCATTTGTTTGTAATTGATAATCTGTAACGGAACTACAATTACAGCAAGGCTTGCCACGATAGAGAGTATAATAAATTCTGAAATAATACCTGAGCCAACACCCCAAAATATAGAAAGCACAACAAAAGCGGCCAATAGTAAAACAAGTCCAGAAGCTTTAAAAACGTGCGGGTTTTTTGAAGCCACTTTTTTTTCAGGGATAGCTTTAGGTATTGCGGCTCTTTTTGACGTTAAAAGCAACATATAGAAGCCTAAAATAGTAAGTAATATTGTTACAGTTATCATTTAATTTATTTAAAAGCAATAACCCTGAACCATTTCAGGGCTATTGTACACTTAACAAAAAATCAATCAATTATTCAATGGTTTTATCTTAAAATTTATAGGTGAAATTCGCATACAATGCCCGCGGTGTTTGCGGTGTAATGGTGGTCCAACCTTTATAATATTCTTTATTGAATACATTGTTTAGTTTTAACCCGATGCGGTATTTATTAGCTTGGTAAAAAACAGAAGCATTCGCAATGGTATATTCTGGTAATACAAACTGACCGGCAGGACCATAGTCGATAGTTACACGTTCGCTGGCACCGTTAAATCCGGCTCCAAGCCCGAAGCCCTCTAAAGTACCTTCTTGAAATTCATAATTTGCCCAGAGGTTATATAAAGTTTCAGGACCCGCTTCGTTAGGACGGGTTCCCAATAAAATAGGGTTGTCGTTTTTTATGATTTCACTATCGTTATTACTGAAACCAGCTTTAACATTCAACCCACGGACAGGGTTGGCATTTACTTCAACTTCAAAACCTTTACTTTCTACTTCACCCCCTTGAATTTTATTGAAAGGTGAAGATGTGTCGGTAATTACTTTATCGGTTACACTGATATCATAATAACTTACGGTCACATTTAAACGGTTTTTGAAAAAGTTTGTTTTTACCCCAAACTCCAATTGATTTGCCTGTTCCGGATCGAAAGATTTTAGGGTTTGATCGCCATTCTGTGGATCACCAACCAAAGCTGGTGCAACGTTTGTAAATCCATTTTGATAGTTGGCAAATACCGAAATAACATCTCGAATAGGTTGGTATAACAAACCAAATTTTGGTGAGAACGTACTTTGGTCGTAATCATCATCAGGGTTGGTTAAATCGCCTTCATTGTCAAACACATCAAAACGAACGCCTGCCATTGCAGAAAGCGTAGGTGTGATGTTTAAAACATCGGAAACATACGCACTGTACACGTGTGTCTTCGATTTAATATTGTTTATTGTTTGTGATGCCAAAGCTGCATCAACTCCAGCTGTTGTTAACGGGAATGAACCTTCTTCTACTTCTTCAGTAAAAGGATTATCGCTTATGGTCTGTCCGTTAGGTCTCACATTTCCGTAGAACGCGTAGCCAGTACTGTTATCAGTTACGGTTGAATTGTAATAATCAACACCTGCTACTAATCGGTTTCTAAGATTTCCTATTTTGAAATCCCCAATAAAGTTTTGCTGAATATCGGTGGTGTTGGTTCGTGAATTCTGTTTATTGATCAAGCGGGTAAAAGTGGTTCCTTCCAAAATTCCGTAGTCAAACAAGTAGGAATAGTACCCATCTGTTGACGTGCTGCTTTTTGAAAGAATGGTTTGCGATTGCCAGGTATCTGATAATTTATAATCCATTTCCACACGGTAGTTAGCCGAAGGATTTTTCAACGATAAGGCGTTGCTAGTAAAGGATAATTTGTTGTTATAATTTAATTCATCCAAATTCCGAGCTCTCGAAGGTGCGGAACGGTTTAAGAACAGAAACGTCGGGTTGGTTTGTTCAGCTTGAGTGATTTCGGCATAAAAAGAGAACGACAATCGGTTGTTTACTTTATAGGATAGGGAGGGAGCTACAAAAAACGATTTCCTAAACCCTGCATCTTGAAAGCTATCTTCGGTAGAATAGGATGTGTTTAGACGAAAATAAACATTGTTTTCTTTATCCAATGGCGTATTTAAATCGGCTGAAAGCATATTTAAACCGTAGGTCCCCGAAGTAAATGAAACTTCACCTCCAAAGCCAACGTATGGTTTTTTGGTAACCACGTTAATCAAACCTCCGTAGGAAGTCACGGTACTACCGAATAGCGTAGCTGAAGGACCTTTAATCACTTCAATACGTTCAATATTTGCAGCATTAATGGTACCGTTGGTAATCCCCGGGACAGCGTTTACCAATTGTGGCTGTACCGAAAACCCTCTTAACGCGTAATATCCCGCTCCGTCACCACCACGTCCTGTGGAGGACCAAAGTTTTTCTATACCCGTTGCGTTTTTAAGGGCATCTTCGAAGTTGGTGGTTACTTGCGATTTCAGTAAATCGGTTGTGATGGTACTGTACACCTGTGAGTTTTCAAGATCTTGTAAGGGTAATTTTGAAACGTAGGCTGTTTTTTTACGAGAGAATTTATTTCTACGTTCGCCATTAACCACTACTTCTTGTAAAATTTCATTTCCTTCGTACATCGTGATGGGAGGAAGTTGTTTGGTTTCATTTTCTGAAAGCGTAACGGTCACTTCTTGGTTTTTAAACCCTACATATGTAAAGTTAATCGTGTACGTTCCTTTTGAAAGACCGTTGATTATAAAATGACCATCCGTGTCGGTTTGTGCTCCTTTTTGAGCATTTTTTATAAAGACGTTTACTCCTAACAACGGCGTGTTATTTGCGTCTGTTAGCGTTCCTTCAATTTTTGCAGTTTGTGCCGTAGCTCCTGTTATGGCTACAAAAAATAGAATGAGTTGGGTTAGTTTATGCATTTATTATTATTTAGACTTAATATAGATAGTTAATTTTGAAGCAAAACTAATAACCCTTTTTGATTCCACAAAGGTTATTTAGACTAATTTTAAATAGAACAAATAAAAATGGTTGTAAATTACTTTATTATAAGGGTTTGCATTAAAAAAAAAATGATGCTGTTCCGTCTCTAAAATCTACTAAACACTATGATACCAGAATATAAAACGTACCTTTGTGCCATAAAAATTAGGCTATATGGCAACATTTCAACAACTAGGAGTTAAAAAAGAATACATTAAGGCATTGAATGAGTTAGAAATAAAAACTCCTACTGAAATTCAGGAAGCTGTGATTCCGCTGTTATTAAAATCGAAAACCGATTTAGTAGGGCTAGCACAAACCGGTACCGGTAAAACTGCGGCATATGGCTTGCCTTTATTACATAATATAGATGCATCAAAAGCAGTGGTACAAGCATTGATTTTAGCACCTACGCGCGAATTGGTGCAACAAATCCAGAAACAACTCTTCAGATTTACCAAGTATGCTCCCGAAAAGATATTTGCTGAAGGCGTATACGGCGGAGAAAAAATTGATATACAAATAAAAAGATTAAAACGCCCTACTCATATAATCGTGGCTACTCCAGGAAGATTGATGGATTTAATGAAACGCGGTGATATTAGTTTACAAACTATTAAAACGCTTGTGTTAGATGAAGCTGATGAAATGTTGAGCATGGGCTTTAAACAAGACCTTAATAAAATACTGGAACAAGCAAATAAGCAACGTAATACGTGGTTGTTTTCAGCTACGATGCCTGAAGATATAAAGAAGATAGTCAAAACCTACATGGATGCCAATGCTACGAAAATTGAAGTGAATAAAAACAGCTTGGTGAACGCTAATATTTCACATTATTACATCAAAACAGCTTTAAAAGACAAGGTTGAAACCTTGATTCAGTTAATGGATACCTTGAAAGATGATAGAGGAATCATTTTTTGCCGTACCAAAGCAGGTACTCAAAAACTTACTGATATATTAAAAGAAGATGGTTTTTCAGTAGCTGCATTAGAAGGCGATATGCAACAAAAAGAACGCGATAAAGTAATGCGCGCTTTTAAAAAGGAAAACGTACAAATACTTATTTCTACAGATGTCTCCGCAAGAGGAATAGATGTAAATAACCTCGGTTTTGTAATTCATTACCAATTGCCCGATCAACAAGAATATTACACACACCGAAGTGGGCGTACGGCAAGAGCGGGAAAAACAGGCTCTTCCATTGCGTTGATTTTACCAAGTGAATTGCAAGAAATCCACCAGTTACAGAAAACACTCGGCATAAAATTTAAAGAATCAATACTATAAAATATTATGGCATTAACGAACAACGACATCATGAAAAAACTTCGCGTAGCACATAAATTACGTGATGACGATATTGTAAAAATTTGCGCTTTGGTAGATTTTAAAGTCTCCAAAAGTGAAATGGGCGCTATTTTCCGAAAAGAAGACCACCCAAAGTATATGGAATGTGGCGATCAATTTCTTCGGAATTTTTTAAACGGATTGGTCGTGCATTTACGTGGCCCGATGCCTCCAAAGAAAAAGAAAGAACCTTCAAAGTAACAACTTTTGTTATGGAGTGCGAGACGTTTCAATCATATATAATGAATAGAGGAGGGATCACCGAATCGCAATTCGATGAGTTGGTTCCCTTTTTGCGCTCCGAAACGTTTTCAAAAGGGGAAATACTGCTACAACAAGGTGAAACGTGTAAAGCGTCTATGTTTGTTGAAAAAGGATTACTTCGTGCCTATACGTTAGATGAAAACGGTAAAGAACACATTGTACAATTTGCGCCCGAAAATTGGTTTATTGGTGATAGAGGCAGTATTTATTTTAACGATCCTTCTTATTTTATTATTGATGTAATTGAAACTGCTGAAATCGTGTTTATAACAGAAGAGTTTATTGAAAAGGCTTCAGAATTGAGTGTTTCCTTTAGAAAATTCAATAAGAAATTACTTCATAACCACATTCAACAGCTACAAAAACGAATTGATCTGTTGTTGGGCGCTTCCGCAGAAAAAAGATATTTAAACTTCATCAACTTATACCCAGATTTACTATTACGCGTACCACAATGGATGATTGCTTCCTACTTGGGAATTACTCCCGAAAGCCTAAGCCGAGTACGGAAGTCGTTGGCTGATAAAAACTTTAAACCGTATTAATCGGTTAGAATCCGCTCTATCCGTTTATCAGGAATAACCCAAAGAATGGCAACGACAGAAAAGCAGGCAATTGCTATCCACACATTCACAAAAGCCAACGCAATTCCAGCTATATAAATAACAATTGAAATATTTTCTTTACTGCCCATTTTTGTCAGCTCTTTAAGGGCGGCGTTTTCATCGTGATGCTTAATCAATACCGCCTCTAATATTCGATAGGCAACAGCACTCATTAATAAAATTACACCATACAAGGCTATGGGAAGCGGTTCGGTGTGGTTTTCATTTACCCAACTTGTTGCAAAAGGGATAAGGGATAACCAAAACAATAAATGTAGGTTTGCCCATAAAACGCCCCCACTAACTTTCTGGGTCACCTGCATTAAATGGTGGTGATTGTTCCAGTAAATGCCTACGTAAATAAAACTTAGTACATAGCTTATAAAAATAGGAAGCACTTTTAATAACCCTTCCATACTGGTGTCTTCTGGAGCTTGCATTTCCAAGACCATGATCGTGATTATTATAGCTAATACACCATCACTAAAAGCTTCTAATCGTCCGGTTTTCATTATAGAAAATTTTGGTTAGTCTGGTAAAGGTACAAATTCTGTTTCTCCGGGTACCTTTGGAAATTTTTGTGCCTTCCAATCATCCCTGGCTTTTTGTATGGTTGCTTTTTCCGAAGCTACAAAATTCCAGTGTATGTGTCGTTCTTCAGGAAAAGGGTCACCTCCAAAAATATATACGGTAGAATTTTCAGCCATTTCAAATTCGCATGAGCTATCTTTTGCTACCATTATTTGTTTGGGTTCGTAGGTGTTTCCTTCGCTGTAAACGGCACCTTCCAAAATATACAACCCGCTTTCACCAAATAAATCGTTCCCCAAGGTTATTTTTTGTTGGGAGGTGTTTTTCAACTCGATAAAATACAAATTACTGTGTACAGGTACGGGAGATTTTTTTCCTAATACTTCTCCAGCAATAAGTTTAATAGTCACCCCATTTTCAACCCATTCAGGAATATCCTCTTTATTAATATGATGAAACGAAGGCTCCATCGATTCTAAGTTTTTAGGAAGCGCTACCCAAATTTGTAATCCGTGTAACGTTTTGTGAGTATTCCGAAGATAATCGGGCGTACGTTCTGAGTGTACTACGCCTTTTCCGGCCGTCATCCAATTAACGGCACCGGGTTTAATTTCTATTTCGGTTCCTAAACTATCCCGGTGCATAATTGAACCTTCAAATAAATAGGTTAAGGTAGAAAGCCCAATATGCGGATGCGGTGGTACATCAAGATTCTCTTTCTCATCCATTGCAGCGGGTCCCATATGGTCTATAAAAGCAAAAGGTCCCACCATTCTCTTACTCCGAAAGGGAAGCAATCTGCCTACCATAAAATTACCAATGTTGGCAGCGCGTTCTGGAATAATGGTTTGTAAGTTCGACATGATTTATAATTCTTTTAAAGGTGGTACGTCTAATTTTTCTATATCCCAATTTGCTAAGGTAGCTCCAGCACGATAGCCAGACTCCATAAAAGCAAGTAACGCTTCTCTTGGGTTGTCTTTTGTAAGAAGGTCGTTGTATTTTAAAATGGCCATCGGACTTCCGTTGGCATCCATCCAGAAAGCACTATCAGGTTGTAAAGGTTTTTTATCAATCCCTTCAGGTGCAGGATAGGTGTAGGAATAAAAAGCAGGTTCTTTCATATTGTCATCCCCAGCCCAAAACCCGAAACTTATACATTCGTGGGTATAAGCGTCTTTGTCCGATATTCGTGCATCTTTTGGCATGGGTGGAGCTTTCTTTCCTGAAAACCGGGTTACAGTTAAATCCATGGAATGCCAATACACGTGTACCGGACAGGTTTTTCCGTAAAACCGACCACTAAATTCTTTAAATACGCCATCTGTCCATTGAAAGGTCTTCCAAAGGTTTTTAGTGTATTCTTTATTGTAATGATGGTAGTCTGTTATTTCAGAAAAATGCTTGTTTATATCTAAATCAAAAGGTTTATCCAAAATGCTTACTGAAATGTTAAAATCAGTAAGAATTTTAATTAGGTTGTTGTAAAATTCGGCTACGGTCAAACCTTCGTGAAGCTTAAATTCTGCCGACTCTCCTTTGCTGGTGCTTATTTCTACTTGATGCGCAACCACATTTATTGAAATAGTGAACGTGTCATTTCCTGAATTATAGAAAATAGGTCCCGTTGTAAAACCATTTGTGTCAACGTACTCGGTAATATACCACCAGTGGTTTTTTCTAGGGGTAAGCTCTAATCGTATTTTTCCTATAATTTGAAGAAATAAGTGAAGGGTTACTTTACTTTTTTCATTTCCCACATAGGGAATTTTTGATAAATTGGCTGTATGTTTCATAATCGAAAGCTTTTTTAAAGTTAATCATTTCATTTTACTATTCTAGATACCCGAATTTACCCATATTAAAATCATTTATAGCTTGCATTAATTCTTGTCGGGTATTCATCACGAACGGTCCTTGTGCAGCAATGGGTTCATTAATTGGCTCACCGCTTAAAACCAATACCACAGCATCTTCCGAAGCAGATACAGTAAAGGTTTCCCCTTCAGTTTCAAACAAAACAAAATTGTCGGTTGGGACTTGCTCGGTGCCATTTACAGTTATAGAACCCTCAATCACCAATAGACATGTGTTGAAGTTTTCAGGAAAACTAAAGTCAGCAGTTCCGCCTTTGTTCAGCTTTGCATTCATCATATGTACTGGGGTGAACGTTGAAGCTGAGCCTTTGGTGTCTTTATACTTTCCGGCAATAACCTCCACAGTTCCCGAATTGTCTGGCAATTCATGAATGCTGATTTCTTCAGCAGAAAGTGCCTGATATTTCGGTTTCGACATTTTATCCTTTGCGGGAAGGTTTACCCACAATTGCACCATTTGAAAGTCTCCGCCGGCTTTACTGAACTCTTCTTCATGATATTCTTTATGTAATACACCCGAAGCTGCCGTCATCCATTGTACACCACCTTCACCAATTACGCCGCCGCCACCGCTACTATCGTGATGGGCTACTTTTCCTTTGTAAGCAATGGTTACCGTTTCAAAACCACGATGCGGATGCACGCCCACGCCTCTTGGGGTATCAGTGGGAGGGAAGTAAAACTTTGAGTTATAATCCAGCATAATAAACGGACTCATCCGTTCCATATCTAATCTAAATCCGCTGGGGATAAAGTTGTGAACTCGAAAACCGTCACCTACAAAATGTGGTGCTCTGGGTTCTGCTACTAATTCTATATTTTTTGTGCTCATAACTATTCTTGTTTATTGTGAAATAATGAATTTTCTTGATATTCAGGGTGTCGATCTATATATGCCTTAATAAAAGGGCAATATGGTTTCACCTTCAGCTTGTGCTCAGCAGCATAATCTAATACGCTTTTTGCGATAAAAGAACCAACGCCTTTTCCTGAAAGCTCTTTTGGAACTTCGGTATGGGTATAAGTAATTTTGTCTTTAAAAAGTTTGTAATCCACAAAAGCTACCAAGTCTTCTATGTGAACCTCAAAACGGTTCTCTTTCTCGTTGTTTATTAATTGATAGTCCATAACGTATTTGTTTGTAACAAAGATAAGTAGGGTTTTTAGTCTGTACATTGATGTATGATAAGAAGTGATTTTTTTCAGAAATAAGTTGTGAGATAATCTTATTCATCGTAATATTGCAATATAACAATCAATACAATGGGAATTACCAAATCTGAAATATTCACAGTAGAACAAAATCAACTGGCACAGTTTGCGAAAGCCTTTTCGCATCCTGCTAGAGTTGCCATTTTACAGTACTTGTTTAAAACTAAAAGCTGTGTTTGCGGAAGCCTTGTGGACGAAATAGGGTTGGCACAGGCCACTATTTCACAACATTTAAAGGAATTAAAAAACTTGGGGCTTATACAAGGAACTGTAGAAGGTACCAGCGTTTGTTACTGTATCAATACAACTGTTTGGGATGAAATGAAAGCGGTGTTATCTTCTTTTTTAAACCAAGATGCAGAAACTCCTGATGCTACTTGTTGCTAAAAAAAATTTAAATCAATCAATCGTATTATTACGATTATAAAATTATACAATATGAAACTTTCTGAAATTAAAAGCATCTTAAACCAATCTGAAACCATAGCATTTGAATTGCCTAATGGATCTTTAGTGCCAAACCACTTTCATGTGACCGAAGTAGGAAAAGTAACCAAGAACTTCATTGACTGTGGAGGAACTGTTAGAAATGAAGAAGTAGTCAATTTTCAGTTATGGGAAGCAGATGATTATGATCACCGTTTGCATCCTGAAAAACTGGTAAATATTATTGAACTTTCTGAAAAGACACTTCAGATAGATGACTCTCTTGAAATTGAAGTAGAATATCAAGGTGCTACCATTGGAAAGTACGGATTAGATTTCAATGGAAGACATTTCACATTAACAACCAAGCAAACCGATTGTTTGGCAAAAGAGAACTGTGGTATACCTGAAACTAAACAAAAGAAAAACCTTTCTGAATTAAAAGCAGAGCCAGCAGCTTCTTGTGATCCTAATTCGGGTTGTTGTTAATTCATTTTAAACAATTTTTATAGCGATGCATCCTAATCTAAAACAAACCATCGAATCATTAGACACCTCAGCGCTATCTAATGAACGAAAAGAAATTGTAAAGCCTTTAATTGAATACATTTCAGCTAAAGTAGAAAACAATGATCCTATTCGTATTGTGTTTATTTGTACCCATAACTCAAGACGGAGTCATTTGGCACAAATATGGATGCAAACGTTAGCACATTATCACGACATCAGCTCTTTTTATAGTTACTCGGCTGGTACAGAGAAAACAGCTGTTTATCCATCTGTAATTGATACATTGAAAAATTCAGGTTTTTTAATTGAACAATTATCTGAAGGAAAAAATCCTATTTATGCTGTAAAGTTTGATGATAACGAATCTGGAGTAAATGCTTTTTCAAAAGAACTAACTTCTGGTTTCAATCCAAAATCTGACTTTGCTGCGATTATGACCTGCTCGCAAGCCGATGAAGGCTGTCCGTTTATTGCCGGAGCAGAAAAGCGGATTCCTATTACCTATGAAGACCCAAAAGCATTTGATAATACCGATGAAGAAGAGGCAAAATACAACGAACGAAGTTTACAAATCGCAACCGAATTACAATACGTTTTTCAACAAGTAACTACTAATTTATAAAACCCGTACCCTGAGCGAAGTCGAAGGGTATTTTCCAGACTACTATGCAAAACAAAAAACTTAGCTTTTTAGACAACTATCTAACCCTTTGGATTTTTATTGCGATGGCAATAGGAGTAGGGGTTGGGTATTTTTACCCCTCTTTTCCTGAAGTGGTAGATTCATTTAGTTCTGGTAGCACTAATATCCCTATCGCTATCGGACTTATTGTGATGATGTACCCACCTCTGGCAAAAGTAAATTTTAGACTGTTGCCTAAAGTATTTAAGAATGTAAAAATACTTTCTATATCCTTGATCCTTAATTGGATTATTGGTCCTGTATTGATGTTTGTTCTGGCAATCACGTTTTTACAAGATTACCCTGAATATATGGTAGGGCTTATTCTTATTGGTTTGGCACGATGTATTGCCATGGTATTGGTATGGAACGATCTTGCCGAAGGAAGCAGCGAATACGGAGCTGGATTAGTTGCTTTAAACAGCATTTTTCAAGTATTTGCATATAGTTTTTATGCGTGGTTGTTTATAACGATACTACCACCATACTTCGGGTTTGAAGGGGCTATCGTCGATATTTCCATTGCTACTATTGCAGAAAGCGTCGCTATTTATTTAGGAATTCCGTTTTTAATGGGAATTTTAAGTCGGCTAATTTTAGTGAAAGTAAAAGGAGAAAAGTGGTACACAGAAACATTTATACCTACAATATCTCCGCTTACTTTAATTGCCTTACTATTTACAATTGTAGTGATGTTTTCTCTAAAGGGAGAATTAATTGTAGAAATACCTATGGACGTTTTAATCATTGCGGTTCCATTATTAATCTACTTTGCATTAATGTTTATAATTGGTTTCTTTTTCAGCAAAGCCATGGGAGCAGACTACGATAAAAACGCTGCTATTTCGTTTACAGCTGCTGGTAATAACTTTGAACTTGCCATTGCTGTCGCCATCGCCGTATTCGGTCTTAACTCTGGGCAAGCATTTGCAGGGGTAATTGGTCCCTTGGTTGAGGTGCCTGCATTAATTTTATTGGTTCGGGTCTCTTTTTGGCTTCGGAAGAAATATTATCTCAAAACAGCTTAACGGTTGTTCTTTTTAAATTTCTGAAAAATCATTTAAAAAGTTATCATTTCTATAACTAATAAATATTTTAGAAAACCATATTTTGCAAGAGATACGTATACTTAAGAGTTATCCCCATAAAATTTGGAAAAGAACACCGAAAAAACAACAAAAAAACAGCCTAAAAATAAAGCTGGAAAGAAAAAGTACCGCATATTCCGGCGTATTGCCAGAGTGATGCTGGGGATATTGGTATTCCTTCTGTTGCTTGTTTTGTTTATTAGAAGTCCTTGGGGGCAAGGTATTATTGTAGACAAAGTTGTTTCCTACGTTTCCGATAAAACAAAAACGAAGGTTGAAATAGAAAAGCTTTTTATCACCTTTGACGGTGACATTATGCTAAAAGGCCTGTTTCTGGAAGATAAAAAAGGGGATACACTTGTCTACTCAAAATCACTAGAAGCAGATGTGCCGCTTTGGCCCATCATTCGCGGAAACGGGATTGGCGTGGAGTCAGTCGATTGGGAAGGACTGCGCGCCAATATCATTCGTAAAGACTCTGTTGCGGGTTATAATTTTCAATTTTTAATCGATGCCTTTACTTCGGAAGATACTACCACTGTTGCAACCGATACCACTTCGGCACCGATGAATATTATTATTGGTGATTTAAATTTTAAAGATTTTGATATTGTTTACAATGATGCCGTTTTAGGGATTGATAGCCAGTTTATAGTCGGTGAACTAGAGCTCGAAATGGAAAAAACCGATCTGGAAAACATGGATTTCAGAGCTTCCGATGGGATTATTAAAAACAGTCGCATACAGTATATTCAAAATCCAGTACCTCCTGCACCGCCTGCAGATGTTCCATTACCGTTTTTAGCGATAGACGAACTGACCATTGAAAACGTCTTTGCAACCTATCAAGATAATGTACAAGGATTAAGTGCAGAAGTAGACTTGGTTGATTTTTATGCCGAAGTCCCAAAAGTTGACTTGGCCAATCAAGATTTTGAAATAGGCACGTTGGAACTCAACAAATCCATCGTAGCGATTAATCTGAAGTCGAATACAGAGGAAGCAGTTGCAACAGAGGAAAACAATGTAACTTCTGAAAACGCATCTTTATGGCCTAATCTTCTTGTCGCTATAGATGAAATTGATTTTTCTGAAAATAACATCAGTTACTCGGTAGATGGCGCAAAACCCGTCCGCGGAACTTTTAATCCCGATGCTATTGCTATTTCCAATTTAGAGCTACAAGCTTCAGATATTTCGTTGAAAGATAAAACGGCCAATCTAAACTTAGAAAAGCTTTCTTTTCAAGAGGCTTCGGGGAATTCAGTACACAAAGCTGAGGTTCGTCTTGCCGTTACCGATACCAATATGAAAGTATCTGATCTTTCGGTCGCAGCAAATAACAGTAGCCTTTCGGGAAAAGCTACGCTTCAATATGCCAGTTTAAACTCACTGATTGATTCTCCAGAAACTACAAAAGCGAATGTAACCATCCCTTCTTTCGAGGTGAACTTACAAGATGTATTTCAGTTTCAACCCGATTTAAAAAACAACGAATACTTAAAAACGGCCAGTAAACGCCCTATTTCAGGAAACATTAATGCCAACGGTGTGTTGAGCGCCTTGCAAGTTCCATCAGCAAGAGTCAATTGGGGACAAACGACGTATGTTTCAGCCACGGCAACGGTATACAATGTAACAGACCCTGAAAAACTGTCGTTCGATGTTCCTTCATTCAACGCAGAAACTGTTAAAAAAGATTTAGTACAGTTTGTTTCAGAAGAAGAACTAGGCGTACAATTACCAAAAGACATACTATTAAAAGGAACGGCTAGTGGAACCCCAGAAGATATTTCGGCCACTGCAAACTTAACTACCTCACAAGGAGTAGCAACTTTAGAAGGAAATTTCAAAAATACGGACGAAATTGCATTCAATGCCGATTTCAACATACAGGAATACAATATTGGCGAATTGCTACAAAACGAACAATTTGGTAAGCTATCGCTAACAGCTTCCGCGAAAGGAAAAGGAACAACCATCAACACCTTAGATGCCACGGCTGAAGTGGTGGTGGACAGTTTTCAAATGAACGATTACAAGATTCGTGATCTTAAAATCTCAGGAAACGTAAAAAACGGAAAAGGAGATATTGTTTCAAAATACAAGGATAAAAATCTGAATTTAGATTTAAACGCTTCCGTAGTGTTGGATTCTGTTGCGCCTGAAGCAAGTTTAGACCTTCATCTAATTGGTGCAGATCTAGAAGCACTGGGGATAATGGACCGTTATGTACGTGCTGGAATGCAACTGAATGCCGATTTTGTGAGTGACGGGGACAGCTTTGACGTCATTTCGACTATTGGAGATGGTGTAATAGTTTATGATGATAAAAGCTATTTGTTAGGTAGTCTTTTGGCTACGGCGCATGTTAGTAGCGATACTACATCTATATGGGTGGATAATAAAATGCTCAACCTAACCTTAGAGTCCAATACCGATCCACAACGATTTAGCACGGCTATTCAAAAACATATTGGAAGTTATTTTTCTAGAAAACCGATCGATACTGATACTGTACAAAATCCTGTAGATTTAACGGTAGAAGGGACCATCCGGCAATCGCCTGTTTTAAATGAAGTGTTTTTAGTCAATGTGAAAGACATGGACACGATTGATTTATCGCTGAATTTTAAAGAAAAAGAACGAAGATTAACGGCAAATATCTTAGCCCCTCATATTAATTACGGCGGAAATGAATTGGACAGTCTTAAGGTTTCGATGGAGACTAGTCAAGATAACTTCCAGTTTAATGCAGGCTTTAACGCAATTAATGCTGGGCCTTTGGCGATTCAGAAAACGGAAATAAAAGGTAACAAGGAGGGTGA
Organism: uncultured Marixanthomonas sp.; assembly: GCA_913057965.1. Taxonomy (GTDB): domain Bacteria; phylum Bacteroidota; class Bacteroidia; order Flavobacteriales; family Flavobacteriaceae; genus Marixanthomonas. Next base: position 18,755 of record CAJXPE010000004.1, read on the forward strand.
CAAACTATTGCTGGATTTCCTTTCGTATTATGAGGATGAAAAGTTAATCCAAATTCAATCTGAAATCACAGGAACCAGTGATAAACTTCGGTTTCATGTAAATCCCGATTCGTTGATTATTCAGAAAAAACCGTGGACGACACCTGCTACTAACGAAATGCTTTTAAGCGAATCTAAAATTGAATTCAATGAATTCCGTTTCAGTAGAAATAATCAGTTTTTAGAAATTACAGATAAGCTTCCCAATGAAAAAGATCACGTAGGTATTACGTTTGAAAATTTCAAATTAAGTGAATTTCTTAATTATTTAAACCCTGAAGAAACCTTAGCCACTGGAATTTTAAATGGTCAGGTAGTATTTGAAGATATCTTTGGTAGCACAGGATTAGTGGCCGATGTTGCTATAGAACAACTCAGTTTGTTGGATGTGAATTTAGGGACATTAAGTGTTGACGCCGGTTCTACAGGCGGAAATTCCTACGATTTTAATGCAGCTTTAAAAGAAGGTGCAATCGATATGGACATAACAGGTGATTATGTTGCCACCACTGAAACTCCTAACTTAAACCTAGACATAGCGATCAATGAATTTAAAATGAAAGCTTTGGAAGGTTTTTCACAAGGGGAAATCACACAAGCAGATGGTAGTTTTTCAGGAGCATTTACCTTAAATGGAACGTTGGACGAGCCTAAATACAAAGGAAACGTAGAGTTTTCTGATGCTGACTTTAAAATCGCGAAACTTAATGCCGCTTTTACATTGGCAGACGAAGAATTGACGGTTGATAATAAAGGACTTGCTATGGACAACTTCACGATAGCAGATGAAAACGGTAACACATTTTCTGCATCCGGAAATGTGGGTACCGAAAATTTTATAAATCCAACATTTGACCTACAATTAAAGGCGAAGAATTTTCAAGTACTAAATGCCACGGAAGATGATAATGACTTTCTTTACGGAATCGCAACTTTTGATGCAGACGCCAAATTGACCGGCGACCTTCAAATCCCTGTATTGAAAGGTTCACTCACGGTGGGTTCTAACACCGATGTTACGTATATTATGCCTTCTGCTACTGTGAACATAGAAGAACGCGATGGTGTTGTAATTTTTGTAAACCGGGAGAATCCGGATGCTATTTTAACCCGAACGGAAGAACAAACCGCTACAGTTACCGGTTTTGATATTTCAGCAAACTTAAATATTGGGAAAGAGGCACAAGTAAAAATCATTATTGATCAAGAAACGGGCGATAACTTTCAGGTTTCGGGAGAAGGAGAGTTTAATTTTACTATGAACCCAAATGGAAGAATGAACCTTAGTGGCGTATATGAGGTGGCAGACGGCCATTATGAAATGAATTTATACAACTTAGTTAACCGAAGGTTTGAGTTAGATCCGAGTAGCCGTATTACGTGGTCTGGAGACCCATTTGACGCTGAATTGGATGTTCGGGCTATTTACGATGTAAAAGCTTCCGCTTCGCCATTAATGGCTTCACAAACCTCGGGAGCAGATCCTTCTATTAAAAACAAGTATCGGCAAGTATTACCTTTTTACGTCTACTTAAATGTTGATGGCGAATTGATGCAGCCTAAAATTTCGTTTAATTTAGATATGCCGGAAGATGAGCAAGGTTCAGTTGGCGGACAAGTGTATGGCCGTATCCAGCAGTTAAATCAGCAAGAAAACGAGCTGAATAAGCAAGTGTTTTCATTATTAGTATTGAATCGTTTTTACCCAGAGCCTGGTAGCGATGGTAGTAGAGGAGGAGCGGCGAGCATTGCACGCGATAACTTGAATGATGCACTGTCTGATCAGTTAAATGTATTTTCAGATAAATTATTGGGCGATACTGGAGTGGAGTTAGATTTTGGGCTAGATAGTTATACCGATTATCAAGGAAACTCTCCACAAGAGCGCACCCAATTGGATATCGCTGCTAGAAAGAAGTTATTTAACGATCGTCTTATCGTAAGTGTGGGTAGTGAAGTGGATATACAAGGCAGTAGTTCTACCGGTGAACCAGCGCCTCTAATTGGAAATGTAAGTTTAGAATATATTTTAACTGAAAACGGGCGCTATCGTTTAAAAGGCTTCCGAAGAAATGAATTTGAAAATGTAATTGATGGGCAAACTATTGTAAGTGGTATTGCACTTATTTTTACACAAGAATTTAATGAGTTTAAAGATTTATGGGATGCGATGCTTCGGTCACAATCTCAAGATGAAGAGGATTCTGAAAAAGAAACTAAAGAAAAAGAGAAAGCAAACCGAACAAAAGAAACCGAAGAAGAACAAAAAGATAATAAGTAACGACAGTGAAAATATTTACAACATATAAAGAAGTAGGTGTATTACTATGCTTTATACTGCTATTACAAGCGTGTAGTGTAGAAAAATTTATACCAGAAGGAGAACGGCTTTATACCGGTGGCGAAATAGAAATTAAGGCAGACTCTACTATTAATAATCAAGCGCAATTAAAAACCGCTTTAGAAAATACCATGCGACCAGAACCTAATAAAAAGTTTCTAGGGATGTACCCTGGTCTCTACTATTACTATAAAGTGCAAGATTCTACACCTGGATTTTTAAACAAGTGGTTTTATAAACAAATAGGTGAAGAACCTGTTTATCAATCTGATGTAGAGCCATACCAAGTTGAAGAAATACTATTAAATCGATTGGAAAACAGAGGGTTTTTCTACTGTACGGCTAGTTCAGAATTTACTGAAAGCGAAAACAAACCAGAGGCCTCTATAAAATATACCGTAAACGTCCCCACACCCTACAGAATTGCAACGTATCAGTTAGACAGCTTGCCGCAACCTATTTACAGTGATATGCAACGTAGTGTGGCAACCACAAAATTGACACCTGGTATGCGGTTCGATTTGTCAAATATGAAACTAGAACGTGAACGTATTGATAACGATTTAAAGAAAAAGGGATACTATAATTTTAACCCGGGTTTCCTCATTTTTGAAAGCGACACGAATCAGTATGAGAATAAGAAATTTGACTTGTTTTTAAAGCTGAAAAAAGAAGTTCCTACAAAAGGTATTATTCCGTATAAAATTTCAAAAGTAAATATTTATCCTAATAATGATGTTCAGATCGATTCCGCAGCAATGGATACGGTTCGGTTTCAGGATAAAAACTACATACAAAAAGGAACTTTCTTTAAACCGAAATATTTAGACCCATTTGTAACTTTAGAAGAAGGAACATATTATAATCCTGAAACTTCCCGAAATACAGCAAGGCGGTTGTCCACTATTGGCGCCTATAAATTTATCAACATTCAGTATAAAGTGAAAGATTCTTCAGCAACCGATTCGTTAGGTATTTTAGAAGCCGACATTTACTTATCACCGCTTAACAAACGTGCCATTCGAGCCGAGTTGCAAGCTGTAACAAAATCGAACAACTTTGCAGGACCACATTTAGCCTTAACCTTTAGCAATCGTAATTTATTTAAAGGAGGTGAGACCTTAAACATTACTGCAAATGTTGGATATGAGTTCCAAGCCGGCGGTGGCAGTAATAGTTCAGGAAGAACCAGTCTGGATTTAGGATTAAAGACCGAACTTATTTTCCCTCGGGTTATATTTCCGATACAAATCGATAATGACTTTTTTGAATATGCCATTCCGAAGACCAAAACTAGTATTGGGGTTAATTATTTAAACCGAAGTAAGTTATACACCTTGCTTTCGGGTACGGCTTTATTTGGTTATTCTTGGCAGGCAAACCGCTACGTGACCCACGATATAAACCCCATTTCAATTAACTACACCAAGCTTGCAAATACAACAGATGAGTTTGATACCATTTTACAGGAAAACCCTTTTTTACAACGTAGTTTTGATCAAGAATTTATATCGGGATTGACGTATTCTTTTACCTATAATGGAATGGTTGATACCCAAGATACCCATCAATTTTACCTGAATGCTACACTCGATGTAGCCGGAAATTCCATAAGTTTATTTGGGCAGACTGAAGAAACAGGCGAACCGAAAACCTTTTTAGGGTTAGAGTATGCACAATACGCCAAAGCTGATATTGATGGTAGGTATCATTTTAACTTCGGAAAAGAGCAAACCATTGCTACGCGGTTATTTGCAGGATATGGATATGCCTACGGAAACTCGGAAGTGTTACCCTATGTAAAGCAATATTTTTCTGGTGGACCGTATAGTGTTCGGGCCTTTCAAATTCGTTCATTAGGTCCTGGAACGTATGATGGAGGTGATGATGCAGACTCATTTTTTGACCAAACCGGGAACATTCGATTAGAAGCCAATGTGGAATATCGTTTTCCCTTATTTTCCTTCTTAAAAGGCGCTGTGTTTGCCGATGCCGGAAACATTTGGAATTCGAAAGCCAATGATGCTTTAGATGGAGAAGGAAAGTTCAGTTCTAATTTTATTTCTGAATTGGGTATGGGAGCAGGTGTTGGTTTGCGTGTCGATATTCAGGGGTTTGTACTTCGTTTCGACCTTGCTGCTCCATTTCACGACCCCTCATTACCCGAGGGCGAACGTTTTGATTTTCAATTAGATAAGCCTGTATTTAATTTTGCTATTGGGTATCCATTTTAAAACATTTCCGTATTTATAAACTGTATTTACTTACTATGAAACTATTTTCTGTTTTCTTTACTTTATTGCTAACCTTTAGTGTCGCTGCACAAAAAAATCAAGAACAAGATTTTTCTGCTTTTAAAGATTATTATCCCATAGCGAAACGACCTTATTTATCAGGAGGTTTTGGAAATAATGAATACGAACAAATTCTATTCGATGCCAAACCAGTTGTTTATTACGGGCTGTATAATGATATTCGGAAATCACTTAGTAGAGACAGCATTGTACGGGGAGATGCCTTTTACCTTACCTTGCAGCCCCAGTTACGAATGTATCAAGAAAACTCTAAACCTGTTAAAACACCTTCCTACAAAGCATTGATAGGCTGGCAATCCATATTAAGGACCAATAACAATAATTTTCTTACTATGGCTATTGAAACAGGACATTATAGTAATGGACAAACCGGTGCTGCTTTTAGTACCGAATTTGAAGACGAATCAGAAGAAGGGCAAGCCGTTTATGAAACCATTACCGATGACACCGATCTTTCAGCTATTCTAAACCGTAAAAACGGAAATTTTTCTACCAACCTTTCTAGGGTATCATTTAATTATCGGGTAAATCGTTTTGATATTGAAAACAACCCAAAACGAATTCATTCCTATACCTTTACGTATCAATTGTATCATAACAATTTTATGGGACTTTTTGATTTTGGAGGCTATAATCCAGAGGATATCGAGTTATATGGCCACCACCAGTTTGAGTTGGGCTATGAGTTTACGGACTATTATAAAAAAATGCGTTATACAATAGGGCAGGAGGTGTTTTTACATTTAGGTTCGCACCCTTCAACCGATCCGTATCGTTCTAAAACATACGGAATACTTTATCCTTGGGATACTGATTTAGGCTTTTTTGCTGATTTTACTTTTGGTTTTGATGATTATAATTATCGTTTTGTCGATAGTTTTCCACGCTTTTCCATTGGTGTAACGTGGGATTGGTTTACGCCTTTTGTGGTAAAGCCGCCGAAAGTTACTGCCAACAAACCTTAATTACAGTCTAATCCACACACGGTTTTTTCACTAACGGAAACTTGTCATCAAATGTTAGCGAACTTGGGTTTTTAAAACCTTGAATGGAGTCTTTCATCTCCGTAGGACCATATCCCTGCAACAAAGTGTCATTTTTAATACGAAAAGCAACTTCTCGAACACTTTTTACACCTTCCGATTCATAGGTATAATCTGCTAATAAGATACTATCCTTGATATGACCAGAGAAGGTACCGGTGTTTTTATCTTTTTCAGCTAATGCAAATAACAAGGTTCCGGTAATGGAATCTCCTTTTTTCATTACTTGTAATGAAATAGTGGACCTATTATCATTATAAACATAACAGCCTTTTTGTAATCCTTTTGGTTTCTTTTTTTCAAGTTGGGTAACTTCCTTTTTCTTTGTTGAAGATTCTTCTTTTTTCTTTGTATTACAGCTTGTTACTGAAAGAAATAATATAGATAAGAATATTGATATGTTAATTCGGCTCATCGTTTTTAGTTTTGTTATTTTAAAAGTACAAGAATCATGATGTTTCAAACTGTAAAGAAATCATAAATTTTATTCAACATCTGTTTAAATAAAAAACCCGAAGGCATGATACCTTCGGGTTTTTGACTATTAATATAAAAAGAGCTTATTCTCTAATCAACTGTTTTGTAATAGCTCCATTTTCACTGCTTATGCGTACTAAATACGTAGCACTTGCAAGATTGGTGATATCTATTGTTTTTTCAGCACCCATTCCATTCAAGTTGATAGTGCGTATCACACGACCCGTAAGATCATAGATAACTGCTTCTTTCAAGTTGTTTTGTAATGGATTACCAATCGTTACTTGATTATTCGCTGGGTTAGGGTATAACTGAACAGTACCTAAAGTATCCGTGCCACCAACACCTAATTCCGGGTCAACCGTTAACTCAAAGGTACATGTACCAATGTTTCCGTTGTCATCTTCAGCGGTAAGGGTTACCGTGTACACGCCTTCGTTCAATAAGGTTCCTGCAGCTGGTTCTTGTGAAATGATCGTTACATCACTTGTACAGTTATCGATAGCTGAAGCTTCACTTGTTGCAAAATAATCAGGAAGTGTATAGGTTCCGCTTGAAGCTGCGATTACATTTTGGTCTGCAGGACAAGTAACTACTGGTGCTAATGTGTCAATTACAGTTACCATTGCGTAACACGTACTTAAATTTCCATTAATATCATTGACAAATACTTGCACCGTTACTGGTGTTCCTATATCGCTACAATCAAACTCAGTAATATCAACGGCTGTGGTATCAATTCCGCAGGCATCATCATTGCTGGCAATTACATCTCCTGGCAATAGGGTAGCGGTACCATCTTCTCCTAATTCTAAGGTAAAGTCAGCACATACTAAATCTGGCGCAATGTTATCTTCTACTGTTACCATAGCGGTACAAGTTGCTGTATTTCCGTTTACATCTGTTACAGTAAGTTCAACAGCATTTGCACCTACGTTAGAACAATCAAAGGTATCTATATCCAGGTCGTAACTAGCAATGCCACACGCATCGGTAGAACCACCATCTACATCCATACCCGTAATGCTAACTGTTCCACTAGCATCCAATTGAACGGTAATATCTTGACAAACTACTTCAGGAGCGGTTATATCTTCCACGGTTACGATTGCTGTACAGGTAGAGACATTTCCGTTTATATCGGTTACAGTTAAAGTTACATTGTTATCACCTACGGTAGAACAATCAAAGGTGTCTTGATCGATAGCGACTGTATCTATTCCACATACATCGGTAGAACCGCCATCTAGATCAGTAGCGGTAATGGAAGCTGAACCAAATTCATCTAACTGAATGGTGATATTCTCACACACAGCAATTGGGGCTTCATTGTCTTCTACTGTAATGTCAAACGAACATACGCTGGTATTTCCACTAGCATCAGTAGCAGTAAACTCAATAGTGGACACACCCACAGGGAACTGACTACCTGAAGGCAAGCCTTCGGTTTGTATTACGGTCACTCCAGAACAGTTGTCTGATGCTAACGCATTTGGGAAAGAAACTGTTGCGTAGCAATCACCTGGATCGGTGTTTGCCATAGTATCCATAGTACATGTAATGGTAGGGGCAATATTATCTTCTACGGTAACAATAGTGGTACACGTACTGCTATTTCCGTTTACATCAGTTACAGTGAGTGTAACCGTATTATCTCCAACATTTGAACAATCAAAGTCAGTCACATCAATAGTAGTGGTATCTACCCCACAAGCATCAGTAGATCCATTTTCAACATCCGCAGCTGTAATAGAAGCTTCACCGTTAGCATCAAGCTGTACCGTGAATGGTGCAGCACAATTAGCTACGGGTGCTACGTTATCTTCTACCGTTACCGTAGTGGTACGTGTGCTTGAATTACCCGAAGTATCGGTTACGGTAAGGGTAACCGTGTTGTCACCAATGTTCGAGCAATCAAAATCAGTAACATCAATACTGGTTGTATCAATACTACAATTGTCAGTTGAGCCATCATTGATATCGGCTGCTGTAATAGAAGCTTGTCCGTTGGCATCTAACTGTACCGTGAATGGTGCTATACAATTTGCAACTGGCGCAATGTTGTCTTCAACCGTTACAGTTGTGGTACAGGTTGAAGTATTTCCAGAAGTGTCTGTTACAGTTAAAGTTACTGTATTCTCGCCTAGATTTGAACAATCAAAATCAGTAACATCAATAGAAGTTGAAGCAATTCCGCAGTTATCTGTACTTCCACCATCAACATCTGCTACTGTAATAGAAGCTTCTCCATTAGCATCTAAGAATACAGAAAATGAATTTGCTGCAAGCGAAACATTGTCAAGTGCAAATTTTGCAGGTCCAGAAGAAGGGTCAGGAACTTGTTGCCAAAATGCAATACGTATGGTTTGACCTATATACGCCGATAAGTCTGCAGATAAACTGTCCCATACATTGTCGTTATCTATTACTCCTGATATGGCAGTTACTTGATTAACTACTTCTAATACGTTGTTACTAAGGTCTCTTATTTGTACCTCGTAAATACGATTTGAACAACCACTACAGAAACTTTGAAGGTCATAATCAATATTTTCATCCCATGTAAGTAGATTATTATTGCTTGTAATGGTGATATCTTGGTAAATAACAGCTTCATCAGGTCCTGAATTTGCATCGAATCCATTTGCCGCCATTAATGTTCCATCTGTAGGGGTAGCTTCAGGAAAAATACCTAGTCCTGTATTGCTAGCACCCACATAAAATGGAATAAAAGGCATAGTAAAATCTTCTACTGTCCAACCAGTAAAATTACCACTTTCAAAACTTCCATTTACAATTATATCATTACCTACACTACAATTAGCAACTGGCGGGATAGTATCCGTATCAGTTATTGTTACATTAGCGGTATCTGTACATCCATTGCCATCTGTAACGGTAACCGTATATGTGTCTGCACTTAGTCCGGTGGCAGTTGCATTACTCCCACCAGAAGGTGACCAAGAATAGCTGTATGGTAATGCACCACCACTAACTGAAACGGTTGCAGACCCATCGCTGCTACCCGGGCAGGAGGCATTTGTAGATGCTGTAATAGTAGCATTTAAAACTGCAGGTTCAGTTATTATCACATTGGCTGTATCGGTACAACCATTGTCATCAGTAATCGTTACTGTATAACTTCCTGCCGAAAGTCCCGTCGCAGTAGCGTTGTTTCCTCCAGAGGGTGCCCAAGAATAGCTGTATGGTGATGCTCCGCCACTAACTGAAACGGTTGCAGAACCATCAGATCCTCCATTACAAGACACATTAGAATTTACACTTGCAGAAGCAACTAAAGCTGCAGGTTCAGTTATTGTCACATTGGCTGTATCGGTACAACCATTGTCATCAGTAATTGTTACAGTATAGCTTCCTGCCGAAAGCCCTGTTGCAGTAGCATTGTTTCCACCAGAAGGAGCCCAAGAATAGGAGTAGGGACTTATTCCTCCGCCAGCTGTAGCAGTAGCAGAACCATTAGAGCCCCCGTTACAAGATACATTGGTCTGTGAACTTATACTTGCATTAATAGGGGAACTTATTCGAACGGTTTCAGTAGTACTATCATTACCACCGCTATTTGATGCGGTAAGTGTTACAGTATATACTCCAGCAGTTGTATAGCTGTGTACAGGGTTTTGGGCAGTTGATGTATTTCCATCTCCAAAATCCCAAGACCAAGCAGTAGGGCTATCAGTTGATTGATCAGTAAAAAATACCGTATGAGGTATTGAACAGCCACTTGTTGGAGCTGCACTAAAAGCTGCTGTTGGCGGAGTACTAGCCCCTGCACCACTAATGGTAACCAAGAAGTCTTCTGTTTCTCCATTGAATCCTGTTTCACAAGGTCCTGATACAGGAGTTGTTCCATTCTTTGCAATTAATCGAACGCGTGTTGTTCCATTGGTTGCCGAATTCGGTATGGTCACTGTGGTGTTAATACTAGCAAGACCACCAGAGGCAAAAGAAATATTTCCAGAACCCGTAGTAATTGTTTCGCCAGTATCTGTAAAATCACCATCTCCATTTAAGTCAATGTAAAAGGCATAGGTATAATCTCCAGCATTGCTTCGTTCTACCCCACCTAGTAATTGGTTGGTACCGGTAGGTGTATAAGTTGCTTTCGATCCCTCTCCGGTACGGTTACTATAAGAACCTGGTCCATTAGAGGTTTCACAATTAGGAAAGTCGAAACACGACTGACCTATAAAAGCACCGCTACCAGCAGAACCGGAAGAGGTACAGTATTGAGCGGTTAAGGTTGATAAGGGGGCTAGTATACTAATAAGTAATACTAGAAAAGTAGTTTTCTTCATAATTTAATTTGAAATTAAGATTTGGTTAATGCGGTAAAAGTAGGATATTTCCCATTTTACTTATATACGTATAACTACGTATTTTTATGATTGATAGACAACTACAGCATCATTATCTTGAAGTTAACGGATAATTTTTTTTCTTAAACAGAATATGTTTCCGAGTAAATCCTGCAATTATTTTAATATTTGTTATTCCTGTTGCGGTATATATTTTAACTAGTATACTTCAAGATATTTAAAATACAAGAGGTTCTAGAAGATGGAAATTTAGTGGCCATTCATTCGCGAATTAAAACTGAAAATAAGCCGAAATTGGCTGTTATCCATATTTTTCGATTTGAAGGTGTTAAAATTATAGGGTTATTAGATTTTGGGCAAGCCATACCTGATATTATGGTTAATCTACATGGGATGTTTTGAAACAATCCTTTCTTTTTATAAAACAATATCCTGAGCTTATAGAATGAAGAAAATATCCTCCAATTTCTTTATCCTTTTTCTTATTTTTTACTAGCGATAAACCGTATTTTTGTAACTGTAAAAAGCATCTTTTTAACAAGGTTATGAAGCAATTGGGCAGTTTACTTTTACTCTCTTTTTTTTGTTTTTCCATACTGCGCCCACTTACACCTTATTTAGATTATTACCTTAACTACAACTATATTTCCAATGTACTTTGTATTAATAAAGATGAGCCTGAACTACAGTGTAATGGAAAGTGTCATTTAACTCAAGAGCTTTCAAAAGCCAATGAAGCAACCAACCCGAATGATAAAAGCATTCCGCATATTGAATTTGATAAATTTCCTATAATTTGTCAATCGTTTACTGGGATTACTTTTTCTACTGCTTTGGAAGAAAAATCTCTATTTCAAGCCTATCAATTTTCAGTAAAAAACTATTTCTTTCAACCCGATACGCCCCCGCCACAAGTGTAGTAATCTATCTCACCTGTTTCCGAAGTACTACGGAAACACTACATTTTTTAATTTAATTCATTTAAAAACACACAATGAAAAATATATTATTCCCAATATTGGGAACCCTATTGCTATGCGCTAAACCGGCGGTAGCACAAGACAGCTTATGGACTTCTGCCAGACCTGACGGACACGCTCCCATAAGCGTTATGAGCGATCATTATCACCATAAAGGAGAGTTTATGATTTCCTATCGCTATATGCCCATGTTTATGAATGGCAACCTATCAGGGAGTGATGCTATTAATAACGAAGCTATCCTCCAAAATTTTATGGCCGCACCCCAGAAGATGCACATGGATATGCATATGTTGGGCGCGATGTATGCCCCCTCTAATGGCGTAACCCTTATGGCGATGGCTAATTACATTCGTAATCGTATGGATATACGAACCAAAATGGGCGCCGACTTTACCACCGAGTCCAGCGGATTTGGTGATGTATCGGTATCGGCTTTAATTAGACTAATGAACCAAAACCGACAGTCTATCCATGCCAATGTAGGTCTTTCTCTTCCTACAGGAAATATAGACCAACGCGACGATACCCCAATGATGGCCAACGCTCAACTGGCATACCCTATGCAATTGGGAAGCGGTACGTTCGATCCCTTTGCTGGTGCCACCTATTTAGGACAAACCAATTTATTTTCTTGGGGGCTGCAAGCTACCTATACGTTTCGAGCAGGAGAAAATAAGGAAGACTATACACTAGGGGATCGTTTTGATGCCGTAGGTTGGGGCGCTATAAAAGCATCCGATTATCTAAGTTTCTCTACCAGCGTACAGTATTATACCATCGGCAAAATAGAGAGTATGGACGCAGATCTCAACCCTATGATGATGCCGTTATTTAATACGGCCAACTCTGGAAGAAATCAAGTAAATTTGGGAATAGGTGGTAACCTGTATATTCCTACTGGGAACTTAAAGAACCTGCGCTTTGCTGCAGAAGTAAGATTTCCCGTGGCACAAGATGTTACTGGTATTCAAATGGAAAACCAATGGATGGGTACGTTTGGTATTCAGTATAGTTTTGGAGGACATCACTAAAGCTGTATAGCTTATTTTATAAACCGCCTTGAACATTTCTTAGGGCGGTTTTTTTTTGTAATCATAGTAAAGTGAAAATAAAATAAAGTATCCTTTATTAATGTGCCAAACGCAACCTTTTGCAGCACACTTCATCTAATGAAAAATACTATAATTGTATGATGAAGAAGCTATATGTTATCTTACTACTATCCATACCGCTATTTTCCTGCTCATCTGATTCTGATGAAACTACGACACAGCAAGCAGATTATAGCGGAACGTGGAACTTAGTTCAAATGACTGGAAATGTTCCTAATTCTGAAACAACCGGTGCCGATATGGAGTGGCAAGAACGCTATACTTTTAAAGCCGATGGTACATTTTTAAAAACAAGAGAACGAGAAGAAATAACTACAATAGCTTCAGGAACGTACGAGTTTAAAGAGTCTGCCAATCAAAATATGATAGAACTTACCTATACAGAAGAAAGTACTATTATAGGCTCTTGTTATTCTGACAAAAAAGAAGAGTTGTATACCCATACAAACAGCATCCTTTTTAGTACTTGGGAATATTGTGATGGTCCCGGTTTAAAATATATGAAAGTAAACTAGTTTATTTTGTTTTGGTGATTACTCTATATTTTATCTTTATAGATAGCCCTTTTCTTTGTGTTAGAAAAAGTGACAAAAAAAGCCCGAAGACATCACCCTTCGAGCTTTACCTTAAATACTAGTACTACCCAGTAACTTATAAACTGGCATTACAGCGTTTAATCAACAAAATTTATTTAACTCGTTTGCTAAATTAGACAAACAAGCCGCGTTATACAATACGTACAATTACGTATTTATTATAAAATGAATAGAAAAAATAGCATTACGAGGGTGTTTTTCGATTCAAAGTTTTTGAACTCTGTTTTTAAAATGAGCCAATTTCTTTTAGGACTTAAAGAAATGTTATGTAAAAGGTCTATATACAGTTACTATATCGATTTAAATTAAACGACAGCATCAAATACATCTAAATCTGTCTCTTATACACATCTGACGCTGCCGACGACTCCTTAC